>PBPD01000056.1 GCA_002725445.1 Rickettsiales bacterium | reverse complement strand
CCTACTTCCATATCGTATGGTTGCAGGATGACGCAGCCTTGCTTCGCCCAATAATTTTGAAGTGTCAGAATAATATCTTGAAATGCAGTGCCCATAGCTATCTCCGAGGCACTCTTTTAGAGGTTTTGCCTCAGATTTCAATGCTTATTTGCGTTCTGCCGTAAACCAAAAAGTTACAATGCCATGCCACCATCGGATAAGGTAAGAGCATCGCGCGCTTTTATAATGCCCAGCTTGTCAATAACGCTCTGCGCGTTCTCTTCCGCCACCAGTATGTCTTTGGCGTCGAATTTCATGCTGGCACGCAGCAATTGCTTGAATTCATCTGGCATATTGGTGCCAAACAAATCTTTCGTATTCTCACTTAGGAACATTTCTTCGCCAGTCAGACAATACAAATAAAGCCCTACACGCTCATCTGGCGAAAGTGAGTCGATCGCCTTTAATATAGAACCTACTTTTTCGTTCAACGTTGCTTTCGGAAGAGGGATAGCTCTGCGCTGTGACTTTTGTATATTATCAACATCTTCTTTTATCTTCTTTCTATCTGGCTCCGGCAATGGCTCGGAAGAGGTAACTGACACCGATGCCGCAGCGCTTTGTCCTTGGCCATGCCCGGAAATAGCAATAAACTCATCGCGCAGGTCAGCCAGCTTGTTGGCGAACCGCTTGCCATCTGGGCTTGTTTCAATGCTAAAACCCTCACCGTGCAAGTCTGTTGCTAAATCTTGGAGCCCGTTCGGGTCCAGTCCTTGCTTACACAATTTTTCAACGGAGGATTTTGCTGAGCTAAGATCGCCTTTTCGGTTTCCAAATCGTTCATATTCAATGTGAGACTGATCTGTAAGCGCAATGATCTTGGCCTGGGTAAGTGGCTCTAGCTGCGCAAAAATATGGATTTGCTGTTCGTTCAGAATGGGGGTGGGCATGCTGCTATCCTTAAGCTGTTAGGACAGTATAGCTTTAACGGTTGCCCACGACAAATGACAAAACTATTACAATGAAAAGGATAACGATTTACGCGTGGCCAACGGCATGCGAGAAGAAATTCATGTCGATGCCGAGTGTCTGGCTGGCAGTCGTCCATTTCAGCTCGTCTTCGGTCTCGAAAACCAGCGTCGGATCGGCCGGTACGGTGATCCAGCTATTCTGCTCGATTTCAGCTTCCAGCTGACCTGCTGACCAGCCCGCATAGCCGACGGCCAGACGCGCATGTTGAGGGCCTGTATCGGCAATCATATCGCGCAGGATGCTGCTGTTTGCAGTAATAGCAAGTCCGTTGGTCTGCATTAGCGGTTCGCCGCGTGTGTAGTCGTCGCTATGCACCACAAAGCCGCGTGTTTTGTCCACTGGCCCGCCATGATAGACCGGCAGGGACTCATGCACTACCGCGTCAGGGATATCATGTTCGTCCAGCAGGGTGGAATAATGCACCAGCTCCAGCGGTTGATTGATGATGACGCCCATCGCGCCTTCGGCGTTGTGTGCAAACAGGAATATAACCGATTTTTCGAAGGCTGAGCCTGTGACCAGCGGTGTTGCCACTAGCAGCTGACCTTGCAGGTAGCCACCTTCACTGGGAAAAAATTCGGGGCTGTTTATTACGTCCGATGAGAGGTCTGTGGATTGCGATGCGTCCGCATCTTTCTTGCGAGTGAAAAGCATGAGTTAAAACCGAGCTATTGTTGTTGCGTTGGTTAATAGTACCATACCAGATATGTAGGGTGGCAACAATGCTATTTCAAGCTTCTGGCAATAAAAGCAGGCAAATGGCCGTTTTGCTGCAGTGTCATTGCGAGAAAGACCTACTGCGCCTTGGCGGCCTGCGCGCGGATATGTGCCAGCGTTTCGGTAAACCAAGCGGGCAAGGTAGCGGTGAGTGCAATCCCGTTCGCAGAGAGCGGTGTTTGTGCGGCTTGCGCTTTTTCCAGCTCTTCAACACGCAGCAATGCTAAGCCGTTGGTGCCATTGGTCGAGCATAGCTCGCCTATTTTGCTGGTGCCGGCCAGAATTTCCGTGCCTTGCGCGGGTAAAGGCTGTTGGCTTTCAATGTGGAAGATCGCCTTGCGACGCACATGGCGGTAATGCATGCGGGCGGTGACTTCCTGACCCACATAGCAGCCTTTGGCAAAATCGACTGCGTGCAGGGCGTCGTAGCCCAAATCAAGCACGACCATACGTTCGGTGGCGTCATCGGCGGCGGTGGGAACGCCGCACGCAATGCGGTGTGCTGCGTAATCATTTGTGGTTGCAGGGGCATCGTCACTGGCACGGGCTACATCAGAAGGGGTGAGGGCGCGCCAGCCGAGTGTGTCTAGACGTGGGTCGGTGAAAATGATGGCGCTTTCGGGCCATGCGTTCGGTGGTGGATTGTTCCAACCCGCATGCACCTGCCAGGCGTCGCTCTGGTCTTCGATGCGTACATCGGCACGCAATTTATACATTTTGAGTTTTTTAAACAGCGCATCGCTGTGGCGTGCGTCGCAGTCTAACAGCAGGGTGTTATCATCGATGCGGATCAGGAAAAAATCGTATAGCAGTTTGCCTTGGGCATTCAGCATGGCGGCGAATTTAGGTGCATCAACGCGCACCTTGGTGACATCCTGTGTGATAATGCCTTGCAGCAGCTCGTCGGTGTCTGGGCCTTGCAGGCGAAAAACAGTGCGATCGGGTAAGTATGTATAGCTCATAGGGAACATATAACGCGTTAGTCACAAAAAACAATATTGTGAAAACGTTAATGTGTGTTAATCTTTTGCGCTATGAGCGAGGATGAGTCCACAGAAT
Source organism: Rickettsiales bacterium (assembly GCA_002725445.1). Lineage (GTDB taxonomy): Bacteria > Pseudomonadota > Alphaproteobacteria > Rickettsiales > UBA3002. Next base: position 3,365 of record PBPD01000056.1, on the reverse strand, counting down.
TAAGCGAGGAAGAAATCGCAGAGGCGCGCGAAAGCGCAGCAAAAGCCTTGCGTGCATTGCCTTGGCACTGGGGGCCGTGTCAGCGATTTATCTACACGGACGACCCATCGGTGTTTGAGCTGCCAGAGGCAAAAAGAGTCGGTGGCAGTGATGTGCTGCCCAAAGCCGGCCGGGACGATGCAAAAGCAATGCGCACGTTATTGCGCGAAGCAGGCATAGAGATCGAAGAGCCTGCAACGCGGGAAAGCCCGCAAGAGGTGCGTGCTTCGTTTCGCGTTGGCGGACACCGTTATCAGCAAGATGAATTGTCGATGCCCGCGCAAGTGGGGGTGCATGTGGAAGGCGACACGTTGCAGGCATTGCTGAAAATGGGGGTAGAGCCTGAGCCTATTGCGTTGAGTCCTGTGCGCGAAGAAGAGCTGCGCCACTCGCTGGACACATGGAACAAGATTGTTATGCAGCAGGCGCTGGAGGTGTTGCCAGAGTATATTGAACGGCTGGAGCCGGGCAAAGTGTCGACCAAGCGCGATGCGTTACAGGTGGCCTCGTATGAGTATGGCGGGCTGTATGCGCGCTATTTGCAGGGCGAGCATGTGTCCGAAGAGGGACTAGCGCGAGCACGCGAGAAGCTGGAAGATGTGTTGCTGCACGCTTCGGATATTGAGCATGCGCCGTTAAGCGAGGCGTATGAGGTGATGGCAGAGACCGCCAAAACATTACGTGCGATTGACTCAGAACCGATTCAAAAAGCCAGTGCATTGGCGGATGAGACGATTGAGAAGACCGAAAAAGTGGCGGATGAACGCTTAGGCGAAATGATTGGCATTTTGCGCAGTATGAAGGCGGGCTTGAACCGGCGAGGTGGCATATTCGGATCGGGCGAAGACGAAGCTTATACAACCATTTTGAATGCCACATCGCAATTGCAGATGCAGCTGGATGCGCATGTTAAAGAAACCAATGCCCGCACATCACCCGAAGAATGCGGTGCGAATTGCGCGCGCCGCCTGAACTTGCTTAATAAAGCAATCGAACAGTTTATGCTTTATCCTGAGAAAGAGGTGTCAGCAGAGCGTTGATGGCTGCATCCAATCGCTTGGACGCCTGTTTCACATCATAGAAGTCGGTGACTTTTTGCAACGCATTGGCGGCCATTTCCGCGGCATTATCCGGATGCTCGATCAATTCGCGCAACGCTTCGGCCATAATGGCGGGGTCGGCTTTTGGCACCAGCATAGCGTCGGCACCCGGCTCGATAATTTCGCATGGGCCTTCACTGTCGGTGGTGATACATGGCAGGCCATGTGCCATGGCTTCAATCAACACAATGCCAAATGGCTCGTGCAGAGAGGGCAGCACGAAAATATCGATCTCGTCGAAGAAGGCGCGTTTGTCTTTTACCCAGCCGCTAAATTCTAACTCCTCTTCCAGCCCGTAGGCTTTGGCCTCGGCTTTAAGCTCGTCTTCCAGCGCGCCGCCACCGCCCAGTTTCGCCGTAAACGGGATGTCGGCCTTTTTGAGAATCGACAAGGCCTGCAGAAAATGGGTAAAGCCTTTCTTTTCAACGAAACGCCCCATCGACCCAATGATGCGCGGGGTGTGAAATTCGTTGCGCGGCTCCATCCCTTCAGGCACGCGTGCCATGTTGGGCATGTGAAAGACGCGGTCGCGCGGAATATCGCGGGCGATCATTTCGTTGATGAGGTCTTCGGTGGTGCAGAACACACCGTCACATTGTGGAAAGCGCTTGATCTTGTAGTTTTGCGCGACGGCCACTACCGGCACGCGTTTTTTCAGCGCGCGCAAGCCCAGTCCAATCGCACGATTGCCCTGACCAATGGCGATATCGGCCTGCCATTCGCGGGCAATGCGCCGCAGCTTGCGGGCAGCCAGCGGGTCCCATTCGCCCAGATGCGCCAGCGTGCGCACAGGCGCATCCAGCTCGGCCAGCGGCTCATTCACCCATGCGCCGGGGCGAGTGATGGTGAGCACTTCATGCCCTGCGAGGGTGAGGGCCTCGTAATAATCTATACAGGATTGTTCAATGCCACCAGGGTTGCGGCCAAGCATCATATTGAGTACGCGCATGTAAAAATTCCTATGGTCGTCAGCGGTTAATGCGGCGACAGGTATAAAGCGCGCGGGCGAAAAAGTAAATCTTAGTGCAGGTTAAATGCGCCCTTACCCCATTTTATTTCGGCGGGGTGTATCAGCTCGGCATGCGCGACGGTGACTGAATGGATCTTGCCATCGAGCTTGTGTTCCCAGAAATCGAGAAATTTTTGCAGCACCGGAAATTTGGGCGCAATGTCCAGTTCCTGCCAGACATAGCTTTGCAGCAATTTCGGGTGATCGGGAAAATGATAAAGGATTTCGGCGGTGGTTAGCCGGTAATCATGCAACTGTTTTTCAAAATCATGTGTCATAGTAATACCTCGTCCTACATGGTTGCTTCGATTCCTTACTTAGGAAAAGCGCGCATTCTGCGCTGCATATCAACAGGATAGCATAGAATCGGTTAAAAATGCATTAATGCCCATGCTGCGCTGCAATATGGCTGTAATAAATAAACGGTTGATTGCTAGGGGTATTTTGCCTTTTAATGCCGCTTTATTTTTTGATGTAGTGACTAGGTGAATTTGAAAAGCACACTCATAGTAACCTTTTGTTTGCTACTGCTGACGGCGTGCGCGTCGCCAGTGGTGCATCCGTTTTTGCCGCGTACCGAACGCGCCAAGCTGACCGACGATGTCTATGTGGCGGGTGATGGCGCAAAGCTGGCACTGCGCAGCTGGGTGCCACGGCGCAAGGCCGAGGCGGTGATTGTAGCGCTGCATGGCTTCAACGATTACAGCAAGGCATTTGACGGTGCGGGTGAGTTTTTCCGTGCGCAGGGCATCGCGACGTATGCGTATGATCAGCGTGGCTTTGGTGCCAACAAAGAAGGTGTGGGCATCTGGGGCGGGATTGATAATCTGACCGCCGATGTCGCGCAGCTGGTGGAGTTGCTGAAAGACAAACACCCCAACACACCGATCTATCTGCTGGGTGAAAGCATGGGCGGTGCGGTGGTAATCAACACGATGGTGCAGGAAGATGCGCCTGAGGTGGATGGCATCATTCTCTCCGCGCCTGCGGTGTGGGGCGATGAAACCATGAACGGGTTTTATCGTATGACCCTGTGGTTGCTGGCGCATACCATGCCATCCGAAGCGCTGACGGGTGAAGATCTGGATATTGTGGCCTCCGATAACTGGCAAATATTAATGGACATGGCCTATGACCCGTTGGTCATTAAGAAGACGCGTATTGATGCGATTTACGGCATTGTCGGGCTGATGGACGAGGCCTATCAGAATATTGAT
>PBPD01000055.1 GCA_002725445.1 Rickettsiales bacterium | reverse complement strand
TGGCCGCCTGCGGCTGCCACTTCCAACGCACGCCGCGCCGTGGCCTGCCCTTTCACTTCGGACAAATCAGGGCCATTATGCGTTGGCTGCACCAGACCCGGCTCTGGCGGGCTGAGCACCTGCGTGCCTTTGTAATGGTTAATAAGCGCCAGCAGTGACGAAGGCGCCAGCACTGATACATCACCCGACCATGCGGCTTCCTGCCCGCAGGCCTGCGGACAAATCAATGTTTTGCCGCGCATATGCGCCCCAATAGCAGCAGGCAAGACGCCTGCCACAGGCAGTAATTGGCCATCCAGCGACAATTCCCCCATAGCCCAGCTATTTTCCATCGCATCGGCCGGAATCACACCCATCGCACAGAGCAGCCCCAGTGCAATAGGCAGGTCAAAATGGCTACCTTCCTTCGCCAGATCGGCTGGTGCTAGATTGATAACAATTTTTTTGGCGGGTAATGACAGGCCTATTGCCTGAATAGCAGAACGCACACGTTCGCGGCTCTCAGCCACGGCTTTGTCGGGTAGCCCAACAATGGTGAACGCAGGCAGACCCGATGCAATATGCACCTGCACATCCACTTGTGTTACATCTATGCCTGAAAACGCGACCGAATATATATGCGCGACCATCCCCACTCCCCAACTGGTTGTAGACGCTAGCAAAACTTCGCCTATACTACAAGCAATAGAAATTGAGCATGTAACAAAATTACCATAATTTGTTAGCGTTAAATTAACTTTCTTCGCGCAGAATGCAGGACAATAAGACATATCCGCATCCAGCGCGACGTTGGTAGCGAGATAGAAAACAATGTTAGGCGACGCTATGACAGAAGAGAGGCAACAAAGGCCGCCCAAGGTGCGCACGCTGGTCGCGTTCAGCTCGCTGATCATGCTGCTTTTCTGCGTCTTTGTCGCGTATCAGGCCTCTAAAGCCTATGACTCTGCCATCGTTGATGGCAAAATGAATGCCGAGCGTTTAACAACGATTCTTTCCGATCATCTGGAATTATCTTTTCTGGCTGTTGACCTGACGCTACGCCGCGCGGTGGAGCGTAATTATTTCAACACGCTGTTCGGCGGCAATCTGCCTAAAGACATCGAAAATAATTTCCGCCTATGGGTGAATGAAACACCGCAGGTGGCCGCGATTATGCTGGTCAACAGCGAGGGTGATGTAGACATTGCTGCCAGCAAAATAGGCTATAGCAACTGGTTTGATTATAACCAGTCATTAGCTGAAAAAGAGGTGTTTACGAGCCTGCGCGATTCTATTGATAATAATTTCTACATCGGGAGCTTAAAGACCACCAACCCTGAACATCCCGAATTAATTCTGATGAGCCGCCGCTTAAACAAGCTGGACGGTACGTTCGGTGGCGTCATCATTGCCGCCATTGACCCTCAGTTCTTCAGCGCCTTTTTCGAGTCAGTCGGTGCCGGACCTGATCGCTTCATGTCGCTGTTTTTGGATAGTGGTGAGTTGCTGTTCAGCAGCAAAGACGATCAATCTGCCGACACGGTAATGCAGTATGTCATCAGCTATGCTGCCGCCAACCGCACCCGAATGGACGTGGTGACCGAGACCGAAACCATACAGAAAAACATCAAGATTTTCTCTTATTCCAAGCTGAATTACCTGCCGATTTACGTCTCGATCGTAATTGACGAAGAAGATTTTCTGGCCGAGTGGCGTGATGCCCGCCTGAAGGATATCAGCTTCCTGGCCATCTTTACTATCTTCGGCTCGGTGCTGTCATTCTTTGCGCTCACCATGGCCAAACAGATTGTACGCGTTGAAGAATCAGAAGCCGCGGCAATTCTGGCAAGTCAGGCAAAGTCGGAATTTCTGGCCAATATGAGCCACGAATTGCGTACCCCGCTCAATGCGATTATCGGCTTCTCTGAGATGATGAATGCGGGCTATTTTGGCCCGCTGAATGACAAGCAAAAAGAGCGTATCCATGATATTAATTTGTGCGGCAGCCACCTGCTGCAATTAATCAGCGACATTCTGGAATTCTCTAAAGGTGAGGCTGGCCGACTGGAGCTGAACGAAGAACATATGGATGTCGCAGAGATCATCAATGAGTGCGTACGTATCATTAATGAGAAAGCCAAGAGCAAGCATATCAACATTATTGTGGATGCCAGCGAGTCATTGCCAGCGGTGTGGGCGGATAAACGTAAATTACGCCAGATTCTGCTGAATTTACTGTCAAACGCAGCGAAATTTACCCCTGAGCATGGCGATATCCGTGTCTCTGCCAAGCTGGATCACCATGGCCAGATGAATCTGATTGTCTCGGATACCGGCATCGGTATTCCAGAAGAAGATATCCAGACCGCCCTGTCCGTCTTTGGTCAGGTGCATCGCAGCCAAAGCCATGAGGGAACTGGCCTCGGCCTGCCATTATGTAAGATGTTTGCCGAATTGCATGGCGGTAAGCTTACATTGGTAAGCGCGGTGGGCGAAGGCACGACCGTGCGTGTTACCTTGCCACCTACCCGCGTACAATCCTAGAAAGTGTGGTATTAAATCTGGTAATCGTCGCCGTATTCTTCGCGCGTGGCCGCCAGTGTCGCCAGACGCCCCACCAGCCCATAAACCGCGAAATTGCAGCCCGTTACTCTGGCCTTACCATCCTCACCTTCATCGCACATGCCGACAAAGCGCATGCCGCGTGAATTCAGATTGCTGACATTGTCTTTTTCGCCGTTGGTGCGGAACGCGCCACCCACTGCCTGCCCATTTACCATATAAATCATCGGTTCAGCTGGCGCACCATCCACAGCATCGATGCTTGGAATACCTTCCTGAATAATCACCTCAGTCGTCAACACGCCTTCTTTGATGGCATTCATTTTATTGCGACTTTTCTTGTTCATTTCCACCACGTCTTCGCCTGAACGCACAATCATAATGCCCATGCCATACGTACCGCTATCGGCTTTCACAAAGGCATATGGTTCTTCCTTGATGCCATGCTGGGTGTATTTTTCTTTCACCTGACGGATCACTTTTTCTACACCGAGCGCGACGCAATCAATGCCCTTACGTTCACGGAAATTGATCAGCCCGCATTTATGAAACACGCTGGAAATCAACCATGGTTCGATGTCAAAATCTGAACCGAACTGGCGTGCTGTTTCATCATAAGCTTCAAAATGTATGGTCTTTTTGCGGCGATACCAGCCCTGGCCAATCGGTGGCATAATATGCTGTGTTACGCCACGCAAGATATTTGGTGAACCTGCGGTCAGGTCATTATTCACCAGCACCATATCAGGTGTAAAACCATCGAAAGTGCGCACCTGCGTGCCATCTTTCTGCAGCGCATATTGCTTCAATATACGCTCATCCGATGTCTGCACCTCGGTGATATCTTCTTCGGCATCCATGCGGCCTATGCGCACCTCCAGCCCCGCTTGCTCTATCAGACCATAGAGCGCGGCCAGATTGTCTATATAGCCGGTGTTGCGCGTGTGGTTTTCAGGCAGAATAAGCACGGACTTAATAGGAACAGACTGCGCGGCGATGTAGCATTTAATCTGCTCGACAGCGCGTATACAGGCGGAAGGCGACAAATTATTAAACCCCGCCGGAAATAAATTCGTGTCCACCGGCACCAGCTTATGGCCAGAGTGGCGGAGATCGACCGAGCTGTAAAAGGGGGTGTTACCTTGCGCGTAAGCCGCCTCGAACCATTCGGCTATCTGGCCACCTTTACTTTTTACCAATGCGTCTAACGCATTCATTATGGGGGACGTCATGGCGGTGCTACTCCTCTGATGGACTGCGAAAGGCTGGTTTTCTTTGCCAATCACCAAACCATGCCTGTGTTAAAGATAATAATGTTAGCATAGCCGTGTCAGCTCGCAATATCCGTGGCCCTAAACTTATTGCAACACTTTGTTTCTGTTTGCGCAATAATGCCAGTTCATCTTCGGCAAATCCACCCTCGGGCCCCACCAATATACTCCATTTATCGGGCGACAATTTTGGCAGCAAAAGGCTTGGCTCCTCCCCTTGTCCTGTTTCATCACCATATATCAGCACACGGTCTGGGTCATGGTTGGCCAGCCAGTCGATGAATTTCATAGGCTGCTTTACAGCGGGCACATCCGTGCGCTCACATTGCTGTGCGGCTTCGGTTACGTTGGCCTGCAAACGTTCCACATTGACCCGTTCCATTTGCGTATAGCGTGTGACAACAGGCTGCAAAATGGCCGCGCCCAGCTCACTGGCTTTTTGGGCAATAAAATCGATCTTACCGAATTTGATGGGGGCGAATGCGACCTCAACATCAGGGCAGGCCGCATGCGGGCGTAATAATTGTATCACCTGTGCGGTGCCTGATTTCTTGCGCAATTCACTTATATCTGCCAACCACTCACCATCTGCCCCGTTAAACAATGCAATCGGCTCGTCTGCTTTCAAACGCAACACATGCGCCAGATAATGCGCCGCTTTTTCCGGCAATGGCACGCTGGCGCCTGCCTGCAGCGCAGACTCGACAAAGAGTCGGGTTTTGGGGTATGGGATGGTATGGCTTGTCATAGATTCAAGCTAAAGCGTAACAAGCGGAGTGTAAATCCTGTAATGCAAAGTGACGCCTCTTCCCCTTCACTATGGCACAGCTATGCGGCATTAATGCGTATGGACAAGCCTATTGGTTTCTGGCTGCTGCTATGGCCGGGCTGGTGGGCGATTACACTGGCATCAGACGGACTGCCTTCTGCCAGCCTGCTGGGGCTATTTCTCATAGGTGCGATTGCAATGCGTGCTGCTGGCTGTGTGATTAATGACATGGCCGACCGTGACTTCGACCGTCAGGTGGCGCGCACCCGCACACGCCCGCTCGCCAGCGGGGCAATCACCATGCCACACGCCTATGGCCTGCTGGCCGTTTTGCTGCTGATTGCGCTGGCAGTAGCGCTAATGATGCCACTGATGGTCTGGTATCTCACCCTACCCGCCTTGGTATTAGTGATTTTATATCCTTTTATGAAGCGCATCACCTGGTGGCCGCAGGCGTTTTTGGGGCTCACCTTTAATTTTGGTGCCCTCATGGGCTGGGCTGCCGTGACTGACACGCTCGCATGGCCGGCATGTGTGCTCTATGTCGCTGGCATATGCTGGACATTGGGTTATGACACCATATATGCGCATCAAGATACACAAGACGACGAAAAGATAGGCCTGAAGTCACTCGCCCTGCATTTAGGTGAACATACAAAACAATGGGTGAGTGGATTTTACCTCATCACGGTCGGTTGCTTTATCCTGCTGGGCGTGCATTACCAGTTTTCCTGGCTGTTTTGGCTGTGCCTGCTAGCCGCAGCAGCCCATTTTATATGGCAAATATGGTACACACAGCTGGATGTGCCAGAACGCTGTATGCTTGTATTTGTGGCCAATCAATGGACAGGTTTTCTGCTGTTTATGGCTATTTACAGCCAAAAATGGCCTGCATTCAGTCTGATTTAAGCAAAATTTAGCTAAAAGTTTAGTAAATGTTTACTATTCGCAGGCATACTTAAGCATGGTATACACGTAATACCCTATGAAAATACTATACAAAAATAGGTACAATGAAAAAAACGAGCACAGAAGCCACAGCAGATATGGCCGATAATACTATATTACCTTTGGAAGAAAGCTGCGGCTATTCGCAGCGTTTCCTCAATTTGTTGGACAAAGCGATCGAGCAAGCACGCGATCAGGAATATTCTGGCGCGTTACTTACGCTTTGCATCGACAATCTGGCCATGATTATGAGTGGTTACGGCCACGAAGTAACCGAAAATGTTATCGAACAGGTACGCACCGAAATCAATAATGTGATTGGTGTCAATGACCACGCTATGCGTATTCAGCGCGACCAGTTTGGCGTGATCCTGTCGCAGGCTACAGAAGAAGAAGCGCGTGAAGTGTGCGAACGTATTTGTTCGTCTATCCACGAATATAGCTGCTATTCGCCCTACGGATCGCTGCATGTCATCACGTCCATCAGCACCACATTGTTCCCGTCGCAGGCCGAAACCGCTGTCGATGCGCTTGATAAAAGCTTCATCGCCATGCATGAAAATAACGATGGCACAGCCATTCGTGCCTTTGCCCATTCTGCGCATCAATCTGCTAACGACCGCCAACAAATGGGACTGGCCAATTACCTGAGCAAAGCGATTGCAGAAGAACGTATTCGTCTGGCCTATCAACCCATTATTCGCAGTGATACGGGAGAGGTGTCGCATTATGAGGCGCTGCTTCGCCTGTGTAATGAAGATGGCAAAATCAGCTCTGCCGGTGCCTTGATTCCGGTAGCGGAGCGTATGGGGCTTATTGATGTGATTGACGAGCTCACGCTCGACATGGTGGTAAAAGAATTACGCACCGATCCGGATGTGGTGCTTGCGATGAATGTGTCAAACCTGACCACCCGCAACAGTAAATGGCTGGATCGCTTCGTGAAAGTGACCAATGAAAGCCCAGAGATTTCCCCTCGTCTGATTGTAGAGATTACCGAAACCGCGGCTCAGCGAGACCTGCGGCGCACGGCTTATTTTGTGGCCGCTATTCAGGCACAGGGCGCCCAAGTCGCACTGGATGATTTTGGCTCAGGCTACACATCCTTCCGCCAGTTGAAGTCCTTGTCTGTAGACATGGTGAAAATTGATGGCGCATTCATCAAAGACTTAGTCGACAATGCCGATAACCGCTTTTTTGTTAAAACCCTGCTCGATTTCACCAACGGATTTGGCTTGCGCGCGGTGGCGGAATATG
>PBPD01000054.1 GCA_002725445.1 Rickettsiales bacterium | reverse complement strand
GGGGTGCGCAGATCGTGGCTGATGCCCGCCAGCATCTCGGTGCGGTGAGTGACCTGGCGAATAATACGACGCTGCATTACCAAAAAAGCACGCCCCGCCTGGCGGATTTCCCGCGCCCCGCGCGGCGAAAATTTTGGCGTTTCCAGTCCCAGACCAAAGCGCTCCGCTGCCACCGCCAACTGACGAATAGGGCGCACCTGATTGCGCAAAAACAGCACCGCAATAATAAGAAGCAAAATAGATGAGCCAACCATCCACAATATAAATACATAAGTCGTGGTGCTGACGAGACGTTTCTTCGTCGTTTGCATTTGCAATATGCCGTGCGGTTTTTGCACCGAAATCAGCAAATCATCGCCCTCGCGAATGCGCTGCACCATAAACGGCTCATCGATACGCAATTCCATTTGCTTGAAAAATTCTGGGTAAGCATCGGCGCCTTCGTCTTTAACAATCACATGCTGTTTGCCCGTATCAAACCGCACGCGAAACCCCATCGTATTGCCCACTTCCTGCACGCGGAACACTTGCTGCTCATCGCCTTGCAGCGTGTCATAGAGTTGCACCAAATGGGTCACCTCGCCCGCCAGTGACGTGGAGAGCTGACGCGTGATACTATCCCAGTGGTTTTCGTAAAATATGTAGATCGCCACCATTTGCAGCAGCACCGTGGGAATAATAAGAATCAGCAATGCGCGGCCAAAAAGGCTTTTGGGCAAAATGCGTTTTATGAAAGGAAGTTGCAGCATTATTCCCTATCCGTTTGCAGTATATAACCTGCGTTTCGTACCGTTTGCAAATAAACCGGCCTGCCCGGCTCCTGCTCGATTTTTTTACGTAAACGGTTTATCTGCACATCCACACTGCGCGCATTACTTTGGCTGCCGGTTTCCTCTGCAAGCTGTTCGCGCGATACGGGCTCGCCCGCATGCGTGGTTAATATCTGCATGCAACTCGCCTCACTGGAGGTGAGATAAATATGCTCTTCACCTTTCCACAAGCTCGCATGTTCCTTATCAAAACGATACGGACCAAACTGTACTTCTTTTTGTTTTTTAGCCTCTGGCTTGGTGCGGCGTAGTATATTCTCTATACGTAACACCAGCTCCTCTGGCTCGAATGGCTTTACCAGATAATCATCTGCACCGGCACGCAACCCCTCAATACGTTGTTCACTTTCACCCATGGCGGTCAGAAACAAAATAGGGGGTAAACTGCCTTGCTTGCTTTGGGCAAATTCCAGCCCTGTCTGGCCAGGCATCATGATATCCAGTACCATGAGGTCATATTCAAATACGCCAAGGTGGCGTTCTGCCGTCGCTGCATCCTTCGCTGCCGTAATCAAATAGCCCTTGTCGCTCAAAAAACGTTGCAGCAACTCACGCAAACGTGTGTCGTCGTCGACTACCAGAATATGCGCTAATGGTTCGCTCATATATCCCTCTGTCTGCGCAGCAAAATCAGATACGCACCTTCGCCCCCTTTGTCTCTGGGTGCATAGTCAAAGCCCAGAATATAGGGGCGGATGATAGCATCGTTTAACCATAAAGGCAGCATGCGTTGCAGCACCCCTTTGCCTTCACTACGCATGCCCTTGCCCGTAATCACCAGCAGGCAACGTCTGTGCGCATCGTAGCTATGGCGCAGAAAAGGCACAAGCTTTTGATGCGCCTGCTCCTGACTATGGCCGTGCAAATCAAGCGTAGCATCTACCTTCATTTTACCGCGCCGGAAACGTTCTGCGGTGCGTTTGTCGATGCCAGACATATCACCGCGCTGCAATAAAACGCTGGCGCTATTGGACGTAACACTCCCTTCGCCTATGCGTAAATTATCCAGATTTACTGCCATACGCGTTGGTGTGGGCGTGCTTTGCTGAGAAGATGTTGGAGCCTGTTGTTTTAAAGAATGCGCGGCTGTTTCCAGATGCGCCTTATCTGGCATAGGCGTGTCATGGCGTGTGATGTAACGCCATAGATTGAGCTCTTCCTGAGTTAACGAACGAGGCGTACGTTTGTCTTTCATGCATCTTCAGCCGGTGGATTCGGCAATAATATGAAGAAAAGCGCCTGACTTTGCAAATAACCCGCACGTTGCTCTGCGCTCTTGCCACGACCAAAAAAGATGTCTGCGCGCAAAGGTCCACGGATTGCACTGCCAGTGTCTTGCGTGACAAGCAAGCGCGCCAGCGCTTGCGAGCGCGTATCTGGCTTGTTTAGGCTGGTATGTACATAGACTGGCAGTCCATAAGGCAAATACGCCGGGTCAATCGCGAGCGAATGTTCTGGTGTAAGCGGCACGCCTTGCGCCCCTATTGGAGGCGAAGCGTCATCCGTCAGACTGAAAAACACATAAGAAGGGTTGGTAGCAAACAAAGCGTCGCGTTGTTCGGGGTGTTTATATAGCCAATCGCGAAGGGTTTGCAGCGATACATTGCCTTTTTTCAATTCTCCGCGTTTGAGCAATTCTTTACCAATCGAGTGATAAGGCAAACCATTCTTGGCCGCATAGCGCACCGAGCGCATGGAGCCGTCTTTCAACTGCACCTTACCGCTACCCTGCACATGCAGGAAAAACCGCATCACCGGGTCGTTCAGCCAGACAATTTCCAACCCCTTACCATCCAGTGCGCCGTTTTGTATAGCCTCGCGGCTTGGCATTGCGCCTTTTGGCGGTGCATAGAGCGGCCATTTATACTGTTCATCTGGCGTGAGAGAGCCTTGCAGTACGGGCTCATAATAGCCTGTAACGAAGCCTTTTGCTTCCGGGTGTGAAGCGCGGTATGGCGTAAAATATTGTTCGAAGAAGCGGCGTGCCGCATAGGCCTGTTTGGGCACACTCCGTGCTTTTTTGCAGGCATAGGCATAGCCATCCAAATCTACGTTTGGATGCAGCACACCCGTCTTTATCGGTTTGGAGCAGGATTGCAAAAATGCATCCAGTGCGTGTTGATAATGCTGACCCGTCCAGTGCGGTAGCGCAGGAAACGGTATAATTTTAAGATCAATTGGCTGTTTGCCTAGTTGGCAGCTACTCAGCAGCAACAGAGCTATGCCTGCCATCAGGCATTGTCTAAATAGATGCACGGCTTAGGTGTCCGTAATGGTCCAGTTCGGGTTGCGCGAACGCAAATCGCGCTCAAACACCCACTCGTCCTCGACCTCAATAATATCGGATGGATCACCTTCTACCACTTTGCCTGACTCGTCACGCACCACTTGAATTTGCTCACTAACAAAACGCACCGTAATTATGGCCGTGCTTTTCTTTAGCTGTGCTTCACTCACTTCTGATTCGTTAACAGCCACCAATGTGGTTTCATGGCGCTTATTATTTTTCTCCTGCTTTTCCAGCTCGGACTCAAATTCTTTATAAACATCTTCCGCTAGCAGCATTTTGAGCGTTGCACGGTCATGCTTGGAAAACGCTGTAATCACCATGTCATGCGCCATGCGCGCACCCTGCAGGAATTCGTCGATGGAAAAACCAGCATCCTCCATTTTCATTTGGGCAATGGCAGAGGCTACATCCGGATCATCCAGCTCAGCAAGCTTCAGCGCCTCTTCCTGATCCTTTTTCTCTTTCTCACGCTGGCGTTCCGGCAATTGAATAATGCGGTCATTATCTTCCAGCGGCGCGGATTTTTGCTTGGGCTGCGATACGTCGTGGCCCGTTTTCTGGCCTAATATGCTTCGGTAACGCAGCAGAATGAATGCCGCAATCGCACCGATAACAATGATATCTCCGTAAGGTATTTCTCCGCCCATGCGTCCTCTCCGTTTAGGATGGTCTACACCAAATAGCTGGCAATGTTAACCTATTCTTGCACTAGGCAATCGCTATCTGCTATAGATGCAACCACATTTTCATTCACAACATATAGGACGTATTATGACCGACGCAACTACTGACGCAGGTGCTGCAGCTGATAGCCAAAAACAGGAAGGTATTTTTCTGAAGGGCCAATACATCAAAGACATGTCGTTTGAAAGCCCGCGCGCCCCTCAAAGTCTGCTGGGTTTGAAAGAACCTCCAAAGATCGATATTGGTGTGGATTTGAATGCGCAGCGTTTGCAAGAAAACATCTTCGAGCTGGCAATCAAAATCTCTGCCCGCGCTGTAAGCGACAATAACACGCTGTTTTTAGTGGATCTGACATATGGCGGCATTTTCGAGCTGAATGGTATCGACGAGTCGCAGTTGGAAGAAACCGTACTGGTGCATAGCGCGCATATTCTGTTCCCGTTTGCACGCCGTGTGGTGGCAGACGTTACACGTGACGGTGGTTTCCCATCGCTGCAAATGGAGCCAATTGATTTTGCGGCTCTGTATGCACAAAACAAAGATAAGGTAGTGCGCGGCCAGCAAGAAGCAGGCTAAGACGCTTCACCTAGATATTTTTCCCATACGGGATCTTTGATTTTTTCACGTAGCTTGGCGTGGGCATCCAGCTCTTGCTGGCTCACGCTAAAGCTGCGCTGAGGAATATCCATTTTTTCCTGCTTTACGTCATCCTGCGCATTGGCTTCTTCGTTTTTGAGCGCCATTTTGGACTGACGCCCTCCCCGCAATTCGAGGTACACATCGGCCAGCAATTCTGCATCCAGCAACGCGCCGTGTTTTACACGTGCGGACAGGTCGATATTGAAACGTTTACATAACGCGTCCAGGTTCGCTGGCGAGCCCGGGAACATTTTGCGCGCCATGGTAACGGTGTCGATTGACTGCGACATCGGGATTTGCGGATAGCCAAGCTTTTCCAGTTCTGCGTTGAGAAATTTCATATCGAAACCAGCATTGTGAATGACCAGTTTGGAGTCCTGAATAAATTCTAAGAACGCATCGGCCATACTCCGAAAAAGCGGTTTGTCTTTCAGAAACTCAATGCTGAGCCCGTGCACATTCTCTGCCTCTTTGGGCATATCGCGTTCCGGATTCAGATAAATATGGAAATGGTTGCCTGTCTTCACATGGTTTATCAATTCCACGCAGCCTATTTCTACCAACCGATGGCCCGCATACGGATCAAGCCCTGTGGTTTCAGTATCCAGAGCGATTTCACGCAAACTCATATCGTCCTCACAATCTGTTTTACCTGTTGCATAGACACCGCCTTGCCCAGCGCAGTGGTGATTTCCCAGTCAGCCAGATGGCGGCGCTCATCGTCTGTCATTTGGCGCGTAATGATGCCCGCGAATTTTTCTTCACTCATGCCAGCACGTTTGAACGCGCGCAATTTACGCAACCATAGCGGCGCAGTAGTAATTGCGACCGCATCGCACAACAGCTCGGCCTGTGTTTCGAACAATAGCTGTATTTCCAGCACGGCCAGACGCGTGCCCAGGCGAAATTCGTGTTGCAACCAGCGCTCCTCTGCCTCGCGCACCAGCGGATGTAGCACTAATTCCAAATCGGCCAATGCCTGCGCGTCATTGAATACGTAACTGCCAAGTATGCGGCGATTTACCGCTCCGTTTTCGATAGCATCCGGAAATAAT
>PBPD01000053.1 GCA_002725445.1 Rickettsiales bacterium | reverse complement strand
GTGCGTGCTGAGCTGGGCGTGCGATGGCGGCGCCCCCGCCTTTGCCCAGTGGATTGGAGACGAAGTCGCCTAAGCGGTGCAAAACGAAACATATTAGGCGTGATTTATCGTTGAATTCTCTTGGCGGCTAGTGTAAGTAAACGATCCCGCAAGGGTATGCTGGGGCGTAGCCAAGTGGTAAGGCATCGGTTTTTGGTATCGTGTACCGTAGGTTCGAATCCTACCGCCCCAGCCAATCCTCACAATATATAGGCTTGAGCCCTGCTACAGAAAAACAGCACCGCCGCTTTGATAGCGCATTTCCGCGTTCAACGGAGCATATCCCTGCCCATTCCAGCCAGAAAATCCTTGTAAATAAGGCGATTGCAGCCCATTCTTTCTAAACGCCAATTTCCGAGGTTACGATAATACGGATTAGTATTATTGGTTGGATTCTAAAGATGCCTGTTTTGCTAGAAGCTTACGTTTTAACCATCCCCATTTGATGGCCACTCTTGAATTATTTGAAAATTGAGCGAGCGCTTCATCTGCCATTTTCATGGCTCTCTCAATTCCTTGCTCATAGCCCTCTGCAAACCCACGCGTATGTAGCCAGCTCAAATAATCAAAGTACATAGTATTATCATCGTCTTTTAACACTATTAAAGACTGGCCCTTAGGTTTTTCTAGTGCATTGAACTTATCCGCTAAATTTTGACTTAATGTAACGCGAGGATACGGATTATTCTTCTCTATACGATGAGCATCTATCATAGCTGGACCAAACCAGTTGCCATTTTTATGATACATCTCTCCATGTGTTACTGCACCTCTAGACAGAAGCCCATAATTTAATAAATAAAATTGAAATTCGGTAACCTCATGCAATATTCTGCTTAGTAATGAAAATTGACTCATTTGTTCGGCATACTTGTCACTTACAAACCCTTTGGGCACTTCGAAGGTTGCAGCATCAGGAAAAAAGCAAAGTAAAGTATCTGACACGATAGTAAAAGCATCACGAAAGCCCTTAGCGCCAGTCCATTTCTCACCAGCAAGCATTTTTTTATAATTCTCTTGGTTAGTAGCAATGGATACTTCACCATCACTCTTTAATCCTTCAAAGCCATTAAGAAGTTCATTTACAGTAGTAAAATCTTGGCTCTTTACAAATTCGCTAAACCCAAGAATATCAATAAATATCAGATACCCTTCAGTATAACCTTCACCATCTCCATATGGCTCAGTAAGTGTAATTCTCTCGTCGGAAGTGGTCATCGCAATGCTAGTATAATAATTGTTTTTGCTCTTGCCAATCCATCGGCATCGGCTGCAGCAAATCTTTCACTCGTAAAGCCCCCCATCATGTCCCGCAAAAGGTTTGATAGACACGCTGGTCGGGTGCGGGGGGCATGCGGAATGCTGCAAACGACTGCTTATCTTCGTACGGTGCCGCCAATGCCTCGAGCAATTGATGCAGCTTACTAAAATCCGCCTCCTCGGCTGAAGCTACTAACGCCGCTTCGACCTGATGGTTACGCGGGATCACAACCGGATTATGCGCCTGCATGCGCTGTCGGGACTGCGCTAACGATTCACTATGTTGTGTTAGCCGTTGCCGCCAACGCTCCCACCAATGTGAAAATTCCTCCGTTTGATAGTGCTCGCCCTCTGGCATCGCCTCCGACGCTAACTCATAAAACGTATTGGTGTAATCGGCATGATGGCGCTGCATCCATTTCAGCAGATCGCCCATCAGAATTTCATCGTCTTTTTCTTCGCCAAATAGACCCAGCTTCTTGCGCATCATATTCTTCCAGGCTTGCTGGAACGTTGCGTTGAAGGAATTGATTACCTCTTCGGCGAGCGTAATGGCCTGTTTCGACTCATCATGCAGCAATGGTAATAGCGCTTCGGCAAAACGTGCAATATTCCATTGCACCATGTGCGGCTGATTGGCGTAGGCATAGCGCCCCATCTGGTCGATCGAGCTGAATACGGTTTGTGGGTCGTAGGCATCCATAAACGCACACGGCCCGTAATCAATTGTTTCACCTGAAATCGTCATATTGTCGGTATTCATAACGCCGTGTATGAACCCGACGCGCAACCACTCCACCACCAAAGCAATGTGGCGTTGCATCACCTCTTTCACCAAATCCAGATAGGGTTGTTCGGAGGCCGCCAGTTGCGGCGCATGCCGCTGGATCGCATAATCAGCAAGCTGTTTTAGCCCATCCACATCGCCCTGTGCCGCCAGATACTCAAAGGTGCCCACACGTAGATGACTGGAGGCCACACGCGTGAGAATAGCACCTTGCTGCAAAGTCTCGCGATAGACGGGCTCACCTGTTGTCACAACGGCAAGGCTGCGCGTGGTTGGAATGCCCAAGGCGTGCATCGCCTCGCTGATAATATATTCCCGCAGCATAGGGCCAAGGGTTGCACGGCCATCGCCTCGCCGACTATAAGGCGTCTGCCCGGAGCCTTTGAGCTGAATATCGATACGCGTATCATCCGCCATCATATGTTCGCCGATCAAATGCGCGCGGCCATCACCAAGCATGGTGAAGCCACCAAACTGATGGCCTGCATAGGCCTGCGCCAGCGGCTCGGCACCTTCGGGAAGCATGTTGCCCGAGAATAGCTGGGCTAAGGCGTCATCTGCCACTCCATCCAGCGCGAGTCCGAGTTCATTCGCCAATGCGTTATTAATAATGGCGAGCTTGGGATTGCTTACCGGCACGGGCGCCGCACGCGTATAGAAATGCTCTGGCAAACGAGCGTAGCTATTATCAAAGCGCCAGCCCGCCTCAGAGAGAACATCCTCTGCATTGCGCTCAATTTGATTTTTGGCGCTTTCTTTAAGATTTAAAGACACCGTTCGTTTCCACTCGTCATTCTTAAGAAGCCATTGTTATATTATAACAAATAGCGTGCTTTTAATTATAGGGAATCCACCACATGCCACAACCACCAATTCCACGAGATAATAAGCGTTATGGCATCTTAAAGCCTATTGTATTGTCACTTGCCCCGCGTGCGATTACTATCCGAATCCATTCCCTGAATGGAGTATGGAACAATTGCAAAAAGCCAGCTAATATCCGCATTAATCATTGAGCGGAACATTATGGCCGCCCCTCATCGCTTTTATAAAAGCATCAATCCTGCACTTTTTTGACGAATTGGGATTTGAGCCCCATAGAGCCAATACCCGGAATCTTGCAATCAATGTCGTGATCGCCACTTACCAAGCGAATATTTTTGACCTTCGTGCCAACTTTGACAACAGAAGACGAGCCCTTCACTTTCAAATCTTTGATCACCGTTATGGTATCGCCGTCCTGTAGGGGCGTACCATTTGCATCTGTGATGCCCCCCTCGTTCGCGCTTTCTTCACTGCTTGCATCTGTTTGCGGCCATTCATGCCCGCATTCGGGGCAGATATACAAAATCCCGTCTTCATAGACGTATGGTGACTGGCATTGTGGGCATTCGGGTGTTTCGCTCATGGAAAAACTTGTACAGCCTATCCAGAAAGGAATCTATGGTTATTCCAAGTTTATAGATAGGTTACAATATGCTCAGCCTTCTACATGCATAGGCGCCACCTATAGTTCGTATTGGAACAACCAATTTTACTTTTTTATGCCCGCGCTCTAAAGTGCAATATCTATCTATTCTAACACAATTTTTTCTACCTATTTTTGGAGGGAGCATCCATGAAATTCCGCAATCTACTTATGACCACTGCTATTACGGGTATGGTCGCGCTATCAATGCAGACTGCGCCTGCCTTTGCCGCACCAACAGTAGCAAGCGAGCCTGTGCCCAAAGAAAATCAATTCTGGTGGCCAGAGTCGCTTGATCTAAGTCCGCTGCGCGCACATTCAGTAGAATCCAATCCTTATGGCGAGGAATTTAATTACGCCGAAGAATTCAAAACACTGGATTTGGACGAGGTGAAAGCAGACATCAATAAACTACTCACCACCTCGCAAGACTGGTGGCCAGCCGATTATGGCAATTACGGGCCTTTCTTCATTCGTATGGCATGGCATAGCGCCGGCACCTATCGTACCATCGACGGGCGTGGTGGCGCAGGTGGTGGCCAGCAACGTTTTGAGCCATTGAATAGCTGGCCAGACAACGCCAATCTGGACAAGGCACGCCGCCTGCTATGGCCGGTAAAACAGAAATATGGCCGTAAATTGTCATGGGCAGATTTGATGGTGCTTACAGGTAATGTGGCATTGGAGAATATGGGATTTGAAACCTTTGGCTTTGCCGGTGGTCGTAGCGATGACTGGGAGCCTGACATGGTGTATTGGGGCCCGGAAGACCAATGGCTTGCCAGCAACCGGCATGGCAAAGACGGTAAATTGCAAAAACCTCTCGGCGCAACTCATATGGGGCTTATTTACGTGAACCCAGAAGGGCCGGGTGGCAACCACGACCCAATGTCGGCTGCGGCTGCCATTCGCGAAGCGTTTGGTCGCATGGCTATGAATGATGAAGAAACCGTCGCCCTGATTGCCGGCGGCCATACATTTGGTAAGGCCCATGGCGCACATGATCCGAAAAAATGTGTTGGTGTCGCGCCTGCTGCTGGCAACATTGAAGATCAAGGGTTTGGCTGGCACAATAAATGCGGCAAAGGCAATGCTGAAGATACCACTACCAGCGGATTAGAAGGCGCATGGTCGGCTAATCCTGTGGCGTGGAGCTCACAATATGTCGACAATTTGCTGAACTTTGAATGGGTGAAAAAGAAAAGCCCAGGCGGGGCAACCCAATGGGTGCCAAAGGATGAAGATGCCGCCAAGTTTGTGCCGGATGCACATATCGAAGGCAAGCGCCATGCGCCTATCATGTTCACTACGGACATTGCGCTGAAACGCGACCCTGCCTACCGCAAAATTGTGGAGCGCTTCCAGGAAGATATGGGCGCGTTTGAAGATGCCTTTGCCAAGGCATGGTTTAAACTGACCCACCGAGATATGGGGCCAGAATGGCGCTATATTGGCAAGGAAGTGCCCGCTGAAAAACTCAGCTGGCAAGACCCATTACCTGAGCGCGATTATGACCTGATCGACGAAGGTGACATTGCCGACCTGAAAGAAGCAATTCTTGATTCTGGTTTGAGTGTTCCTGAGCTTGTGCGTACCGCATGGGCGTCTGCTGCCAGCTTCCGCGACAGTGATATGCGTGGTGGTGCAAATGGAGCGCGTGTGCGTCTGGAGCCACAAAAGAACTGGGCAGCTAACAATCCGCAAGAACTGGCTAAAGTGCTGAAGCGTCTTGAGGAAGTGCGTGCCGAATTCAATGATGACCTTGGTGGCAATACTAAAGTGTCAATGGCAGACGTGATTGTGCTGGCTGGCTCGGCCGCTATCGAAAAAGCGGCTAAAGACGCGGGCTATGATGATGTGCAAGTGCCATTTAAACCGGGTCGTGTCGATGCCACGCAGGCGCAAACAGACGTGGAATCCTTTGAAGTACTCGAGCCACAGGCAGATGGATTCCGCAACTATTACAGCGAAGACAGCTATCTGTCGCCTGCACGAATGCTGGTGGACAAGGCTGACCTGCTTAGCCTGAGCGTACCAGAAATGACGGTGCTAGTGGGCGGCTTGCGTGCACTTGACGCGAATACAGATGGCGTTAAGCATGGTGTCTTCACGGATACACCGGGCGAGCTGAACAATGCCTTCTTTGTGAACCTGCTTGATATGTCCACGCAGTGGAAGAAGTCCTCCACCGATGGCATTTACAACGGCGTGGATCGCAAAACTGGCAAGCAGAAATGGACCGCTACTCCAGTGGATCTGATTTTCGGCTCCAGCTCGGAATTGCGTGCCGTTGCCGAAGTATATGCATCGGACGATGCGAAGCAGAAATTCCTGCAGGACTTCGTGGATGCATGGGTGAAGGTGATGAATCTGGATCGCCCATACACCGGCGCAGACGCATAGTAATAGCAGTCTAACGTTAGAAAGCCGTGCCGCTTCGTGCTGCACGGCTTTTTTTATGACGTCTTTGCGTTGCAACGCCTGCTTGCTTGCTGCACTATTGCGTTATGACGATTGATTTCAAACACTATATTGAAGATGTCCCGGACTTTCCAAAACCCGGCATACTGTTTCGCGATATCAGCCCGCTGCTGGCTCACCAATTTCCAGCCGCCATCGATGCAATGAGCCAATTGTATGATCAGGTCTTCTGGAGTGGAATCGATGCTATCGCAGGGGTGGATGCGCGCGGATTTATCTTTGCAGCGGCGCTGGCAGACCGACTGGAGAAAGAGCTGGTGCTAGTGCGTAAGGCAGGCAAATTGCCACCGCCCGTCATTACCCATACCTACGAGCTGGAATATGGCCGCGACAGACTGGAAATGAAGGCAGGCAGCGGCCGCGTGATAATCGTAGACGATGTGCTCGCCACTGGCGGCACACTGCATGCCGCAGCGGAATTATGTACACAGGCAGGCTATGATGTGCAGGGGTTTCTCATTGCGATTAATCTGCGCTTCCTCAATGATTTCACATGGCACAGCCTGAGCGCTAATGCATTGGTGACATATGACGAGTAAGCCGCTTATCGTGATGGCACTGCCGCAAGAAGCGCAGGCCGCGTTTGATGGACTGCCCGTGACCTTCTGTGGTGTTGGCAAAGTGAATGCTGCGCATCATTTAACCAAATCCCTGCTCACCGAGCGCCCAACACATGTGGTCAATCTAGGCACTGCTGGCAGCAGCGTACACCCCGCCTCCAGCATCGTCAATTGCACCGCTTTTGTGCAACGGGATATGGATGCAAGTGCGCTTGGGTTTGCCCGCTATACCACGCCGTTCGATACAGCAAACCAGCCCGTGCTGCGCTACGGCACGCGGCATAGTATGTTTGCCGAAGCCATTTGCGGCAGCGGCGATAATTTTCACACCGATGGCCATTGCCCCGATTACGATGTGGTCGACATGGAAGCCTATGCGCTGAGCCATATTTGCCAACGCGAAGAGGTGCGTTTTTCGTGCCTGAAATACATTACCGATGGCGCAGACGGAAGCGCAGCAAACGACTGGCAGACCATGCTGACGCAAGCAGCAAAGGCATTGCGCATAGCCTATGACAGTATCGCCACTTAAATCTTATAATCCGTAGAGCTTCATCTTTTTATAGAAAGTAGACTTGGCAGTATAATTAATATGTTTCAGTACATGCTTTATGAGCAAGCCGTACAATCCTATTCCAGCATTCGCGAAAGCCTGATGCGGCAGGTGTGAGATATGCGATGAGCATGCAGCGCGCTGGCAGAATCGGCCAAAAGGCGTTACAGTAGGTTCGCAACGAAGGATATGAGCGAAGAAGGCGGCGATTTCGATGATGCCATCAATTCTAATCATAGGTGGATATGGCGCGTTAGGCAGCCGCATTGCCGAGCTGCTGGTGCGCGAAGGTGACTACGACATCATCATTGCCGGCCGGCATGCCGGCAAGGCCAAACAAAGCGCAGACCTATTAGGGGTGCGCTGGGCGGCAATCGATATCACCAAAAACCTCGAATATAAATTGGAAGAACTTCGCCCTTCCCTGCTTATCAATGCGAGCGGGCTAGACGATTATCACGCCTATCAGGCCGCTGAAATGTGCATTGATATGGGCATTCATTACATCGACCTTTCTGCTTCCCGGGAATTTGTGGTCGGGTTTACAGGGCTGGACGATGAAGCCAAAGCAAAAGACGTGGTGGCAATAGCGGGAGCGGGTGCGCTGCCCGCCTTTTCATCCGCCATATTCAACCATACACTCGACAGCCGCATGCCTGACATATTCGAGCTGGATTATGGCATTACCATCGGCAATCAATCGCATTTGGGTGTAGCAAGTATCAACGCATTTTTACGCCATGCTGGCCAGCCATTCACGCGATTGGAGCGCAGCAAAATGCGCATCCGCTTTGGCTGGCAGAAAATGCGCCTGCACAGCTATCCTGAACTTGGCGCACGCTGGCTATGTAATTACAACGCACCGGAGTTGACCCTCTTGCCAGAACAGTACTCCACCTTGCGCAGCATGCGTTTTGGTATCGGGCTGGAGTTGGGTATATTGCACTGGGGTTTGTGGGCATGGTCGTGGCTAACACGCTGTGGCATATTGCGCACCCCGTCCGGATCCGCCTCGGCTTTGCATAGCATACACAGCTGGTTCCGCGATTTTGGTAGTAACAAAAGCGCGATGCATATGCGGTTTAGGGGCGTCGATTTTAATGGTAATCACCGCGAAATAAGCTGGCATCTGATTGCAACACACGGCGATGGCGCCTATGTGCCTGCCGTGCCGGCGGTGGTGTTGGCGCGGGCAATATTAAGCGGGCACTTCAACACGGCGGGTGCGCATGCGGCAATGGGACTTGCCAGCAAAGAGGCGCTGATGGACACAATAAAGCATCTGCGCATACGTGAAGTGTGGAGCTAACGTATCCTCCACTATGGCTGACGCACCAGATGCTTGAACACGCCATAATCCCAGCTGCGCATGGCAGCTACCAGCGTAATGCCTGTACGTTCATCCACTGGTATATGGGCGTGCTGGCGATTTGCATCGCTGCATTCTTTGGCAAGGGCCTCTATTTTTTGTTGCAGCTCTGCAATCGCCTGAGATGACAAGCTGGCGTTTAGTACGTGCAGACAATGCGTTTTTCCTGAGAAGTCTGTGCGAAAAAACTCCTCCCCGACCTGTTGGCGGAAAAATTGTTCGAACGGGCCATTGGGCAACCACTTAAAGCGCTTATGCACACGCAGACGCACACGATCATGCGGCAGCAATTCAATCAGCCCCAGCTTTTCAAGCTTGAGTAATTTCTGTATGCAGAGCTCGTAACTGAGTGTGAATTGCGCATGTATGTCCTGTATGCTCCAGTGGTTAAACACGCATACGGTTACCAACACCAACTCCAGATCCTGCGTTATTTCATATTCCTGCTGATAGGTTAATTCGGTCAAGGTGCGTTCTTGCGCCTGCATCAACGCCACCAGATCCGCAAGCTCCATATCCAGCCAGCTGCAAATAGCCTCCAGCCTGTCCAGCGACATGCGGCATTGCGAAAACATCTGCTTAATACTCGCCTGTGAAAGGCCAAGCAATTGCGCTATATCCGCATAGGTTTTTCCCTCTGCACGCAGTTTGCGCTTGAGCGCATCTATAAGGGCGGCGGTTTCACTCATATCGCATATAGTATATTTATATTATACTTTAATAGTCATTATAGCATACTTTCTTTATCAGAGTTTATCAATACCATCTTATTTGGCACCCTGCTTTTATACAAAAGGAGGACGAGATGAATCTTTTCACACGTATCAGTGCTACCCTAACCGGCTCGTTAGATAGCTTAGTATCGCAATTTGAAAACCACGAAGCCGTCGCAGCTGCGGCCATTGACGAGGTGCGTGCAGCCGTTGCCAAAGCAAACGTGCGCACTGAGCGCACACGCAAAGAGCGCATAAAACTGGAGGAACGGATACATACGCTGGCTCGCCAAGCCTCGCAATGGAGCGAACGCGCAAAAGAAGTGGCCGCACATGACGAACCGCGGGCGCTTGCCTGCCTTGCACGCAAACGCGCTGCCGAAGAACAGCATACAGCGCTAAAAGAGGCACTCTCTCAACAATTGGAAACGGAGCATACCATGCAGGCACAACTGCACGAGTTGGAAAAACGTTTGCAGCAATTGCAACAGCAGCATCAGCTCATGCGTTCGCGCCAATCCAGCTCCGATGCCATGCGAACCATCCAGCGCCTACAGACACCAAACAATGAGGCTATCGACGATGTGTTTGAGCGCTGGGAAATGCAATTGGCCGCCAGTGACTATCTCTACGACACCCATCCGGAATCCGACACGCTGGAATCCGACTTTCTGGCAGCTGAAGAACAAGCCTCACTTAAGGCCGAGTTAGATCAGCTGATGAATAACACGTCGCATAAGGAGTAGGCTATGAATATGGCAAGTCACAATACACAAATGCATCAGGAAACCGCCGATGTAAATCCTTCATGCGCCCCTTCCCAATGGGCGCATTATGCAGGGTATTTCCGCATTGGCGGTGCAAGTATCATACTTATTGGCATGCTGCTATTGCTGTTTCAAGGTTGGAGCAATGGCGGCGATGTAAATCGTTATTATATGCTGCTTGGGCAAACAGGGCTAATGGCCGCCGCAGGCTTTATGCTGGCCTTCGGCATACGCGAAACCAAGGGCGCACGACTCTTCTTTGCGCTGGCGCTGGCATCGGTATGTATTAATACCACGACCTTAAGTGCGATGTGGTTTTCGTTTTCGCAATGGGAAGGTGGCCTTGCGCAGTATCCATCTATTGCCCATTGGCAGCTGGCCGATATGTCCGAACTGGCCATCTTAGGCGTGGCGACGGCATGTATAGCGGGGGCTGTGGCTTATTTTGCCATGGCTGTGCTGGCACGCAAAAGTGCTATGCTGTTTGCACCTGCGTTCCTATTCTACAATCTCTTACTCACCCTCCCCATGCGTGAAGGGCCTGGCACCGCACTGTTAACGGCGGGTGCCCTGCTCTTGCCTATAATAATGGGTAAGCGCGCCATGCAAACCCATAGCAGCATGCGCACACGCGAAGGGTATATCGCATGGGCAGCATTATGCCTGCCGGGTGCGATTATGCTCGTGCGCTATCTCTGGCTCTACGAACCGACCCATGTCGTGGCATTGCTATTGTGCAGCGTGCTTTATGTAAGCATGCAGCAATGTTCCGTGCTGGCGCGCAGTGCAACACAGAAAGAGGTGATGCAATGGCTGTCAGTCGCCATGGCGTGTGGCGTTGCTGCCAGCGCTGCTGCGCTTGCTCACACAAGCCCGCTGGCCGATTACAGCATCCAT
>PBPD01000052.1 GCA_002725445.1 Rickettsiales bacterium | reverse complement strand
GGCATTGTCATTGGTGGTGTTATCGGTACGGTCATCGCCCGCAAAATTGCCATGACAGCCATGCCTCAATTGGTAGCTGCTTTCCACTCGTTGGTGGGTCTGGCCGCTGTCTTCATTGCGATGGCAGCGTTATGGTCGCCCGAAAGCTATGGTATTGGCATCTCGGGAAGTCTCGCCTTTGCGTCACTGCTAGAGATGGGGCTAGGCTCTGTCATCGGCGCGGTTACGTTCTCTGGCTCTGTGATCGCGTTCGCCAAGCTACAAGGGCTAATGTCGGGCACGCCTATTCGTTTCAAAGGCCAGCATATGCTGAATGCCGGGATCGGGCTTGCGATATTGTTCCTGCTGATGGCATTTACCGGATCTGAATCGCACTCCATCTTTATTCTGATGACGTTACTGGCGTTCCTCATTGGCTTCCTGTTGATTATCCCCATCGGGGGTGCAGACATGCCCGTTGTGGTGTCTATGCTCAACTCCTATTCAGGATGGGCAGCGGCCGGCATTGGCTTTACGCTTGGTAACCCGCTGCTGATTATTACCGGCGCCCTGGTCGGCGCGAGCGGCGCTATTCTGTCTTACATTATGTGCAAAGCCATGAACCGTTCGATCATCAACGTCATTTTCGGCGGCTTCGGCAGCTCTGATGACGAAGCAGCCACAGCAGGTGGCGAAGAAGATCGCCCTGTGAAATCCGGTAGTCCGGATGATGCAGGCTTCCTGCTTGGCAATGCAGATTCGGTGATTATCGTGCCAGGCTATGGCATGGCGGTAGCGCAAGCCCAACACGCCCTACGCGAGCTGGTGGAAGTGCTGGAAGAAAAGAAGATAAATGTGCGCTACGCGATCCACCCTGTGGCAGGCCGTATGCCTGGCCATATGAATGTGCTATTGGCAGAAGCGAACGTGCCATACGATCAGGTGTTTGAGCTGGACGAGATTAACAATGACTTCTCGACCACCGATGTTGTCTATGTAATTGGCGCGAATGACGTGACCAACCCGGCGGCTAAAACCGATCAGTCCAGCCCTATTTATGGCATGCCAGTACTGAACGTGGCAGAGGCGCGTAATGTGATTTTCAACAAGCGTTCGATGTCGCCCGGCTATGCAGGCATTCAGAACGAACTGTTCTTTAAGGATAACACCATGATGTTGTTTGGCGATGCAAAACAGGCAACAGAACAGCTAGTGAAGGCGATTCGTGACCTGTAAGTTAACGAATTCTTCATTCTACTGCGTTATCTCTTAGATATGGATGAAGCAAACGATATCATTTCAGCTGAAGCGCCTGCGGCATCTGCCAATGATGCAGAGCAGCAGGACATTATCGCTAAAGCAGCGGAATGGGAAATTGCCCGTAATGTAGGCGATGTTGAACGCCCATTGACCACTGGTCAGACATGGCGTGATCTGCCTTATTACCAAATCGGCAGGCTCCCCAACAAAAGCGGAGCGGTAGAAACAGGCCATGCCCGTGCTGATATTACCGCTGCATTGCATAACGCCGGCTTCGCATTGCCAAATATTCTTACAACCACTCGCGCCTTGCGTGAAGCGGCTGGCAGTGCACCGTTATTGCAACAAATGCAGGACATTGCTTTGCTACATCGCTATATCAGCAAAAGCGGCGTTGAGTCACCAGAAGCGCAAGATTTACTCAATGGTCTGGTACAGGACTTTGGAGAGCAAAAGCTGCAGCTAGAACAAAACCCCATGCTGCGCGGCCGCTAAAGCAGATTCACAGAAAAATACGAACACAAAAAAGGCAGCTTATAGGAAGCTGCCTTTTTCGTATCTCAATAAGCCTGACTGACTAGTCGTATTTGTCAGCTTGCTTACGCGCCAGCTTGCGCGCACGACGAACCGACTCAGCGGTTTCGCGCACACGGCGCTCGGAAGGTTTTTCGTAATGCTTGCGCATTTTCATTTCACGGAAAACGCCCTCACGTTGCATTTTCTTCTTCAAAGCACGCAGTGCCTGATCAACATTGTTATCGCGAACTACTACTTCTACCAAACGACTTACCTCCCTTCCAAGGGTCTAAAATTCAATTCAAGGTGCTACAGTATAGCACAAAGCAGCGGGCTTTGTAAGCGATACCGCTAAATTTGTCGAGCAATAAGTTGCAATAATAGCCATATAATGGTTAAAAAAGCCTTGCTTGAGTAAGCGTTTTGAACCGTAAACCCTATTTTATCGTAAGGAGCTGTCTATGGTTGACATGGTAGGCAACGTAGCCGCTGACAAATTGCGCAGCTATATTGAACGCATTGAGCGTTTGGAAGAAGAAAAAGCCGCTCTGGCTGCAGATATTCGCGAAGTATTCGCAGAGGCAAAAGCCAATGGATATGACACCAAGACCATGCGTCAGGTGGTGAAATTGCGCAAAATGGACAATCATGAGCGCGATGAACAAGAGCACTTGCTAGACGTATATAAGCGCGCGCTTGGTATGGCTCCGGATATGGATGAAGCCGCTTAAATCTTCATACCACACGCCAGATACAGAAAGCCCCCGGCACATGGCTTGCTCGGGGGCTTTTTGGTGTCAGGACTAAAGTATTGCCCTGAATGATAGCCGGTTAATTACCGGTTATATAGCGTATTATGCTGCATCGTCTGCCGACTTTTTCTGTCGCCACAAACGCTCCAACTCCTCTTTAATCAGAAGCTTTTGCTTTTTCATCGCAGTAATAGAAGTGAAATCAGGCATAGGACGGCCCGATTCCGACGCAATATTGCGTTCTAGCTTTGCGTGTTTGGACTCAAGTGAATGAACATGTGCTACGAGCGACATAGACTATCCTTTCTGGGTTGGTACAGTTTAACCTGGCTGTTGATCAGCCTTATTGCACAACTTGTGGGGACAGACATTATAAAAGCAAACCTGTCTTTATATTGCAAGCAATTTCGCAGTCAAGTTTTTTCTTTTGAACCATTATAAAAATAAAGTCTTTTTCAATTTCTCAAACACAGTCACTTACAATGATTCTTTTACAAAAAAGATGAATCTACAAATATAGAAAACTGAAATTTAAGTATATATGTGCAAGCCTCAGAGGAGGACTTAGTTGAACAACTAGTACGAATTTTGTGGGCAAAGACGCGTTTTTTTGCTACTATACTTGGCTAGCGGAATGAATAAAATAATGTGTACACTATTGCTTGGGTAAGTATCTATGGATGATGAACTGTTTCTGCACAAAGAACTGGAAGGCCTTCGCCAAGAACATAAGGCGCTAGATGCACGTTTGAGTGACGTGCCAGAGAACGGCCATATTAACTTTGAGGCAGCGCGTTTGAAAAAAGAGAAGTTGCGCCTGAAAGATCGCATCGCAAAAATAGAGCAAACCCTCTATCCCGATATTATCGCTTAATAGCCACGCTTTATTGCATGACGGGCACAGTCTCAGTCAACGAGACCTGATTTTTGCCGCTATGCATGGCTGCGTATAAACGGTTTTGCGCCAGAGTCAGCAAGCTGTCTTTGGTTACTTTATCGTCCGCACTCACGCCTGCCAGACCAATACTCACCGTACAGCCAATGTCTTTGCCTTCCATGCCCCGAATAAAGCAATGTTGCGCGATGCTGGTACGAATACGCTCTGCCAGCCAATAGCCACCTTCTACGCTCGTATTGGGCAGAATAAGCCCCAACCCATCGCCAGACAGGCGCGCTGCCAGATCGCTCTCGCGCATGCACCCACGCACCAACCGAGCAATTGACTGCAATACATAATCGCCAAACTCGCGGCCATAGCGCTCATTAATCTGTTTCAGCTCATCCACATCCAACAACAGCAGACTCATTTCGCCGCCATGGCGCTTGATACGTCTCAGCTCATACTCAATCTTCTCGTCAAAACGCTGTGCTTGCACCATACCCGTCAGCTCATCCACGCCCGCTTCTTTATGCGAAAGCGCCTGCAACCGCTTTTCTGCCTGTACGCGGGCGGTTACATCCCGCAATGTGCCGATCGATCCGATGATTTTTCCATTCTCGTCAAACCAGGGGAAAGAGATGTCAGATACCCAGATTTCCTGCCCGTCTTTGCGCACCATCCGGTAGTCTGCCTGCCATTGCAACACCTCACCCGCTTTGCGTTCCGCTTCTAATCCCGCATAGCATTCAATGGATTGCATATCTTCTTGCACCAGACGTGTTTCGCTAATCAGATCGCGCATCTGGATATGCTTCATTTCTTCGGGGCTGTAACCAAGCAAACGCTTTATAGACGGGCTGATATATTCATAGCTCATCGTGCCGTAGCGCAGACGATAAACCGTATCAGCCGAATAATGCGAGAGGAGAGCAATTTCTTCCTTCAGCTGACCAATAGCCGTAAACTGGTGCAACGCCTGTTTGCTGCGCCGCCAGGTGCGCGAGGCTTCTTTGCGCATAAGGCGCTGCCAAAGTTTGCTGGAGGATACGGTGCGTTTTTTAGGAGTATCAGACATTTGGCCTTCCTATATTTTGTTGGCTTGGCTTACAAGCACACAATATATAGTAAAGGTTAATATTCTGTTAACACCTTATACACAACGTTATCCACAGGCTAGGCAGCCAGCCCACGTGCCATAAACGCGCTCATGCGGCGAGCAAAATTGCTTGGATCTTCAATCGCTTCACCTTCAATAATGCGCGCCTGATCAAATAACAAATGCACCGCGTCCTTCGCATCTTCTTGCTGCCCATCATTGCCCAACTGCTTTGCCAGCGAGGTAATGATTGGGTGCGACGGGTTGATCTCCAGAATCTTTGCCGTGCCTTTTGGCAGCTGTTTATGCTCCAGCAGAAAACGCTCCATACGCGGATCCATATCCCCTTCATTCACAGCCAGACATACCGGGCTTTCTGCAAGCTTAGAAGTGGTGCGCACATCACGCACCATGTCGCCCAATGTCTCTTTCATGAAGGTAATCAAGGCATCCATATCGGCCGACGGCGTTTCTTCTTTTGTCTCCTCGTCACTCGCACTTTCCCCTTCCAGAGTGTCCAGGTCATTACCGGCACGCAATACCGATTTGAAGCCAATATCTTTATATTTATTGGCCACATTCACCCAGAAATCATCAACATGATCGGTGAAGAACAGCACCTCGATGCCTTTCTTTTTGAACCCTTCGATTTGTGGACTATGGCGCAGCGCATCCAGATTATCGCCATTGATATAATAGATATGCTCCTGCCCTTCCTTCATACGCTCGACATACGACTCCAGTGATATCGGTGCCGATTCATCATGGCTGGAATAAAAACGGCAGGCATCAAACAGCAGATCGCGCGGGGTATCGTGTTCGCACAATCCTTCTTTCAACACGGCGCCAAAATTATTCCAAAACGACAGATAATCTTCGCTGTCTTTGGCCGCTTTCTTTTTCAGCTCGTTCAGCACTTTCTTCGTGATCGCATCGCGGATCTTTTTCAGCACCGGATTATCCTGCAGGGTTTCGCGACTGATATTGAGCGGCAAATCCTGACTGTCCACTACGCCCCGCAAAAAGCGCAGATAATGTGGCACCAGATCGACCCCTTCATCGCTAATGAAGACGCGCTTTACATATAGCTTCACACGGCGTCGGCGCTCGGGGTTGAACAGATCGAACGGCTTCATCGACGGCACATAAAGCAAGTTCGTGTACTCCACTACGCCTTCTGCTTTGTTGTGCAGAGTTAACCACGGCTCATCGGGCTGGTGCGCTACGTGATGATAAAACTCTTTATACTGCTCATCGGTAATGTCGCTTTTTGGGCGTGCCCAAATGGCCGAACCTTCGTTCACTTTTTCTTCATTACCTTCCGCATCTTCCAGCATGATAGGGAAGGAAATATGATCGGAATAGGTCTGCGCAATGAATTTCAGCTTAAACGCGTCCAGATATTCCTTGGCGTCGTCATTTACATGCAGGGTAATTTCTGTGCCACGATTTACATCCTCCATGGGTTGGATGGTGAATTGCCCGTCACCTTCCGACACCCATAGCCAGCCCGTATCTTCGCCTGCTTTGCGGGTGCGCACTTCCACTTTGTCTGCCACCATAAAGGCAGAATAGAACCCCACACCAAACTGCCCGATCAGGCTGACATCTTTCTTGTTATCGCCAGTGAGCGACTGAATAAATTCCTGCGTGCCAGACTTTGCAATCGTACCAAGATTCGCAATCAAATCATCGCGGTTCATGCCGATGCCATTATCACCTACGCGAATGGTTTTGTTGTCTTTATCTGCCGCAATACGGATTTTCAATTCTGCATCGCCGTCCAGCAACGCATCATTTTGCACGGCCTGATAGCGCAGCTTGTCGCATGCATCCGACGCATTGGAAATCAGCTCGCGAAGAAAGATATCTTTGTTGGTGTACAGCGAATGAATCATGAGCTGCAGTACTTTGCTTATTTCTGCAGAAAACTCGATAGACTCCGCTTTGCCATTGCTTGCAGCAGCCTTTTTGCTAGACATGTTGTTACTCCACCATTGTTTTTGCTATATTAACTGGATGTAATATGGGATGGAGCATATGGGTTTCAAGCAGCTAGCCGGGTTTTTCACTTTATTTTTCATGTTCGCGCATGGTGCTTGGGCACAAACCGCCAGCCAGAAAGACGCGATCATCTATAGCGTGGCCATGGGGAACGCGGCCGAATTGCAATATACGTTGCCCGAAAATGCCAATCTCAATATCACCGACATCAATGGCTGGCCGTTGCTTGGCATCGCTGCATCGCGCGTGGATGGCGAAGCCCTGCCCATGACCACATTGCTGGTAAAACATGGAGCAGACGTGAATTTCTCTGGCGAGAATCAGTATTATCCCATCATGCTGGCCGCACAGGCTGGCAATAAAGATGTGGTTGAATATCTGCTGAGCAAAGGCGCAAGCTATACAGTCAAAGACGCTAACGGCGCCAATTTGTGGCAATATGCCAATGCCAGCGGCAATGAGGAATTGATTGAGATTGTAAAAAATAAGATCACTACCGACAGACAACATCATATGGAAATGACCAGTCAGGCCGGACTGGACAAAATGGTGCATACGATGGCGTTCCACAGCTGCGCCCTTGCCTACTACAATTATTATTATCAGAGTGGGCAGGACAAGGTGACCAAATCCACGCAACAGAAAACACTGCAAGCGCACACGACAGAGCTAAAGCAAAGCATGCAAAAAATCAGGCAGTATTTCCCCATCAAATCAAGAGAGCTTCAGCGTGAAGTGTATGAAAAAATTCAGAAGGCCGTAGTGAATGATCTGCACCAAATGGTGTCGAACCGCCAACGTAGAAAATCAGGGGTTGGCACCGACGCAGACCTTAAAGAACGGTGCGGCAAATGGTCGGCCTATTTTCGTCAGGGGACGTTTAGCAAAGCCGAGCTAATGGAAGATTATCCTGACTGGCGCGCCTGGTAGCGCAGTTTCTGATCGGCCAGCACACAGGCCATCATCGCCTCGCCCACAGGCACCGCGCGGATCCCTACACATGGATCGTGACGCCCTTTGGTCATGATGGTCGTTTCATTGCCCTGCGTGTCTATTGTATTGACTTCCGTTAGGATGGAGCTGGTTGGCTTCACCGCGAAGCGACACACAATTGGCTGGCCTGATGAAATACCACCCAAAACGCCGCCAGCATGGTTGTTTGAAAAGACGGGCCCGTCGTTCCCCATGCGCATTTCATCCGCATTTTCTACGCCGGTGAACGCAGCAGACGCAAAGCCTGCGCCCATTTCCACGCCCTTCACTGCATTAATGCTCATCATGGCCGCGGCAATCTCAGTATCCAACTTGCCATAAACAGGCTCGCCCCAGCCCACTGGCACACCTTCAGCCACCACTTCAATCACAGCTCCAACGGATAAACCGTCTTTGCGAATCCCATCCAGATAATCAGCCCAGTCTTTGGCTGCTTCTGCATCCGGGCACCAGAAAGGATTATTGTTCACCTCTGCCCAGTCCCAGTTGTCGCGATTGATGTGTTTGTCGCCCAATTGCACCAGCGCGCCTCGCACCTGAATCGATTCGCCCAGAATTTTGCGGGCTATGGCAGACGCCGCCACACGCATGGCGGTTTCGCGCGCAGACGAGCGGCCACCCCCACGGTAATCGCGGATGCCGTATTTTCCCCAATAGGTATAGTCGGCATGGCCGGGGCGAAACTTGTCTTTGATATCGCCGTAATCTTTGGATTTCTGGTCTTCGTTATGGATGATCAGACTAATGGGATGCCCCGTGGTCTGCCCTTCGAACACGCCTGAGAGAATTTTGACCGTATCACTCTCTTTGCGCTGGGTCGTGTAGCGGGATTGTGCGGGCTTACGTGCATCCAGATAAGGCTGAATGTCCGCCTCGCTTAACGGAATGCGTGACGGCACACCGTCCACCACACAGCCAATGGCCTCACCATGGCTTTCACCCCAGCTTGTGAAAGAGAATAACTGTCCGAACCTATTGTTCAAGCACTAGTCCTTTTTCACTTCTAGCGCGATGTCGGGCGCGTCAATCGCCTTCATGCCCACGACATGATAACCCGCATCCACATGCAGCACTTCGCCCGTCATGCCTTTGCCCAGATCAGACAGCAAATACAGACCTGTGCCACCTACATCGTCAATGGTGGTATTGCGCTTAAGCGGTGAGTTCAGCTCGTTCCATTTCAGAATATAGCGGAAATCACCAATACCCATCGCGGCCAGCGTTTTGATAGGGCCTGCCGAAATAGCATTCACACGGATGTTATCACCACCAAGATCTACCGCCAGATACTGCACGCTGGTTTCCAATGCCGCCTTTGCAACGCCCATCACATTATAATGAGGCATTACGCGCTCTGCCCCCAGATAGCTCAGCGTCAGCAGGCTACCGCCGCCATTGGCTTTCATCATCGGGTAAGCACGTTGTGCAACGGCCGTGAAGGAATAGCACGAGATATGCATCGACTTGGTGAAGTT
>PBPD01000051.1 GCA_002725445.1 Rickettsiales bacterium | reverse complement strand
TGTGCATTTAATGATTGAGCCGGCAGATCCCTTTATTCCGCAATTTGCAGAAGCCGGCGCAGATATTATTACCGTGCATGCAGAAGCAGGCGCCCATTTGCATCGCAGTGTTCAGCTGATTAAATCGCTTGGCAAACGTGCCGGAGTATCAATTTGTCCGGCCACATCAGAACATGTGCTGGAATATGTGATGGACGATGTGGACTTGATTTTGGTGATGTCGGTGAATCCGGGATTTGGCGGGCAAGCGTTTATTCCGTCGCAGCTGGAGAAAATTCGCCGCATTCGCGAGATGATCATGCGCACTGGGCGCGATATCTGGCTGGAAGTTGATGGCGGCGTTAATAAAGACACGGTGGGCGATGTGGTTGCCGCTGGTGCGGATATGTTGGTAGCAGGCTCGGCCGTATTTACAGGTGATCCCGCAGAGTATGCAGATAATATTAAGGCGTTACGGGTATGAGCGAAGAATTAAATGCAGTGCTGGGCACGTTGGTGAAGCAGCACGAAAAAGCAGTTTCAGGCTTTTTCAAGCAGCATAATGCAGATTTAGTAGAGCTTTCGGGCGTGCTGGCGGATGCATTTACCAATGGCCGCAAGCTGCTGGTGTGTGGCAATGGCGGAAGCGCATGCGATGCGATGCATATTGCCGGTGAATTTGTAGGGCGTTTTATCAAAGACCGCCGTGCATTGCCTGCTATCGCGCTGACCGCAGACCCGGGTATTATTACCGCAGTGAGTAATGATTATGCGTTTGAGGATATATTCAGCCGTCAGATAGAAGCGCTGGGCAAAGCGGGTGATGTGTTGATAGGTATTTCCACCTCTGGCCAAAGCGCCAATGTGTTAAAAGCATTGGAGGCTGGCAACACGTATAACTTGCACACGGTGCTGCTTACAAGCGAGCGTTGTGAAGCAGTGGTGGATGCCAAACAGGTGTTTAAGGTGCCAAGTGCGGTCACGGCGCATATTCAGGAAACCCACATAATGGCATTGCAAGCCTTGGTATCGCTTGTCGAGAAGCGTCTTTTCCCCACACTCTAGGGTGGTGTGAATTAAAATAAATCTACCTTATATACATCTCAGGGTAGACAAGTACCCCCCTTGCTCCTATACTTCAGGTTGTAAAAGAGGTGCTTGAGATGCGATCAATTTTAATAGTTGAAGATGAGCGTACGCAATTAATGCTTATGGAGCAGATTGTCCGTAAGGAATTGGGTATGCAGGCGCTTTCGACCACGCGTGGTCTGAAAGCGTTGTCTATGTTGGAAGAGGGGCCGCTTCCGGATTTAATGCTGTTGGACATGCATTTGCCCGATATGCACGGCATGGATGTTATTCAGGAAGTGCGCAAGCGCCGTATTCCTATTCCCATTATTATTTTCTCTGCGTATGGCGACAATAAAATTGCGATCGAAGCGATCCACGCTGGCGCAGATGATTTTCTCTATAAACCTATTTCGGTGCAGCGTTTGCGTTTGTCGGTAAATCAGGCGCTGGAGCGCGCGCAGATGCAGCGTGAGTTGAAGCGTTTAGAGCGTCACTATGAGAATTGTGTTCAGTTTGACGATATGATTGGCAAAAGCCCTGCATTTCGTGAGGTTATGAAGCTGGGCGAACATGCCTCAGGCAGTTCGATCAATGTGCTATTATATGGTGCAGCAGGCGTCGGAAAGGAATTTCTCGCCCGTGCAATTCATGGCTCGAGCGCTCGAAATTCGGCGCCCTTTATCGTGCTCAATTGTGCGGCCGTCAGTGAGCGTGGCTTTGAGAAAGTGCTGTGTGGCCATTATAACGATGCGTCAGAAAGCCGCTACGCGCCGCGCCCCGGAAAAATTATGCAGGCCAAAAAGGGCACGCTTTATTTAGATGGTGTAGAGGCATTGAGCATGGGGCAGCAAGCGTTGCTACAGCAGAACATGCCTGTGCTTGAGGAGCATGACGTGCGGGTGATTGCCTCGACCAGTAAGCATTTGGACAGTTGGGTTGAAGAGGGACTGTTCCGCGCAGACCTCTATTTTAAAATTAACGGGATGCGTATTACCTTGCCTTGTTTGTCCGAGCGCAAAGAGGATATTGCATTGCTGGCTGAAGACAGGATGCGCGGTTTTGCAAGTCGTGAGAAAAAGCCGGTGCAGCATATTTCTCCGGCGGCGCTGGAGTGGATGGAGTCTGCCCCCTGGCCGGGTAATATAGATCAGCTGGAAAATACATTGCATCGTGCGGTGATATTATGTGAGGGCGATACGTTAGAAAAACGACATTTCCAGACATCTGAGCGCGATATGGAAATACGGCTTGAGCGATGCAAAGACAAAGTGAATGGCTATGCGAAGGTTGCGAATGATGTAGGTGTCGAGGATATTAATTTAACCTTGGTACGGAGCGATGGCGATGTGCGCCCTATGCAGGATGTGGAAACCGAGGCGATTATCTATGCGCTGCGTCATTATCAAGGGCATATTTCGCGCACGGCACGCAAGCTTGGCATTGGCCGTTCCACGCTGTATCGTAAGATTCGTGATCTGGGGTTAGAGCACGAAGTGCAAAAGCAGGGCTAATATAGCCCAGCACGCAGAAGGCGCTGCGCAGTCTGCCTGTTAGTGCAGGTTGCGCCCTACCCAGACAATACGGCCGATAATATCCAATTCAGACGCGGCTTTTTCGTAACTGGTGTAATGCGGGTTGTCGGAACGTATTTGCACTAAGCGATCCTGCCGACCATTTATATCTTCAATAGTATACTCCAGCCGTTTGATGATGATGCCATGGCCATCAAATAGCGCAAAAATGCCAGGAGGAGAGGGTGTGTTGCGGCTCACATCAACGATCACATGATCATTCGGGTGCAATGTCGGATGCATGCTGTCTTCTTCTATATGCAGAATGCGGAGATATTGCGCTTCGGTTGTCATCACACCTTGCAGCCAGGTGGCGTTAAATGCAAAAGGCGGTGTATAGGTGAATTTGGTGGCGACATGACGTTGAGCGCCTTTGCCAGCCACAGTCAAATAAGGTAGGTGTATTGCGTTGTGGTTTGCAGCACCGCCGCCATCGGCGCCATTTGCTTCCGACGGTTGCACCAGATCGGCAAGGTTAACGCGCAATGCTTGCGCAACCCGCGCCAGTTTAATGCTGGAAGGGTTGGCAGATTTTCCGCTTAAAATATCATATATAAAAGACGGTTTAACATCTGCCCGCTTAGCCAGTTCACGTGCATTTAATTCATGCCGCGCCATATGCGCTTTAAGATTGTTTATTAGCGTGCTCATTGCTACCTGCGATATTTTTTTTGAGCACTATACCATAAGTTGCGTCAATGCAACCAATATTCTAGCCATTGTGTATGTGCGGTTATGGGCGGTTGAATCTGTTTGCACTCGCTCTTGCCTGCCGCTAGACTGCATAAGAAATAAAAAATAAGACAAGCGCAAAAGACTCATACATGATAACTGAACTTAAACTCACTGAAATGCTGTGTACTCGCCTGTGTCATGACCTGACAGGGCCTATTGGTGCTGTGAATAATGGCATTGAATTTATGCAAGACGATGCCTTTGATATGCAGGATCAGGCGTTAGAGCTGATTGTCGGGAGTGCGCAGGAAGCTTCCAATCGTCTGCAATTTTACCGTCAAGCCTATGGGCGCATTAACGAAAGTGGCGAGGCAGACTTACAGCAATTGCGTAGCGTAGCCGAAGCATTTTTCTCTACCAGCAAGATCTCTCTGGACTGGGCAGACCAATATACGGATCCGTCTGTGATGTCGGTGAGTATGAAAATGGGGCGCTTGCTGCTTAATTTGATGATTATAAGTGCAGGCTCACTGCTCAAAGGCGGCTCTATTGTGGTGAAGCTGGAAAGCGACCAGCATGTGCGTCATGTTGAGGTGATAGCACAGGGAGATGTGGTGAAGTTGGATGAAGAATGCCATCAACTCCTGCGTGCTGATACGCCGGTGGAGCGTCTGACGCC
Organism: Rickettsiales bacterium; assembly: GCA_002725445.1. GTDB lineage: Bacteria > Pseudomonadota > Alphaproteobacteria > Rickettsiales > UBA3002. The sequence goes on along the minus strand of PBPD01000051.1, from coordinate 3,449 downwards.
CAAGACCTCACAACCCTACCTCACCAAGCAAATTGTCAAGGATTTGGTCGCAGAGCTTACTGTTGAGCTAAGCGATGGCGCATTGCGACTGGTGGTTGAGCAAAAGGATTCGCTTCATAACGAACAAGCCTAATTATTGGTTTGCCGTTTAGCCTCTTTGCTGTAAACTGCTAAAGCAGAAAACTGCAAGCAGGTAAGCTTGATGGGGAGGCGATTAGTTACGTGATATGGATGATCTAATCAGCGAATTTATTGAAGAAACGGCAGAAAGCCTTTCTGTGCTCGATGTGGAGCTGGTTAAACTCGAGCAAAACCCAAATGATAAAGAAATTTTGGGTAATATTTTCCGGCTTGTTCATACGATTAAAGGAACATGTGGCTTTTTGGGATTGCCGCGTCTGGAGCATGTAGCGCACGCAGGAGAAAACGTGCTCGGGAAGGTGCGTGACGGCGAGATTGAGGCGACGGCCGGAGTGATTTCCATTGTGCTGGAGGCGCTGGATACCATTAAGGATATCATGGACCATCTGGCTGAAAATGGAGAAGAGCCTGAAGGTGACGACACGGATATCATTAACCGTCTGAATGCCTATACTGAAGAAGCGGCTGCGCCAGAAGCCCCTGCCGTACCACCGACGGAAGATGCGCAACAAGAAGTCGTAGAAGCGCCTGTAGCGGAAGAAGCAGCAGAAGAAGCGGCAGAGGCAAAGCCATCTGATGGAGGCATGAAATTGCCGGATAATGAGGGTGGGCTTTCGCAGGAGGCGTTGGATGCCCTTGAGCGCGCGTTTCAGGAGGCCGAGCCGACTATTGAAGGTGGCGATGCAGATGCAGGTGCGGATATAGATATTGATGCTGACGCAGACGCTGAGGCCAATGCGGCTATGGCTGCCATGGAGGAAGAGGATCCGCTGCCAGAAGATGAGCCGCCAGCAGCGCCGCAGGTGCCTGTAGCCGCTGAGGAAGAGGCGAAGCCCGCAGCTAAACCAAAGCCAACTGCGAAGGAAAAAGCCATCAAGGAAGGATTGGCAGCGGGTGCTGGCAATAAAGAGCCGTCATCCGGTGGCGGGATGGCAAATCAGAGTATCCGTGTGAATCTGGAAGTGCTCGAAAGCCTGATGCAGATGGTAGGTGAGCTGGTGCTTACCCGTAACCAACTGCTTCAAATCGTGCGTAATCGCGACGATAACGAATTCAATGCGCCGTTGCAGCATTTGTCGCACATTACGACGGAGCTGCAAGAGGGTGTAATGAAAACGCGCATGCAGCCTATTGGCAATGCATGGGCAAAATTCCCGCGCTTGATTCGCGATTTGTCTATTGAACTAGGCAAGAAAATCGAGCTGCGCATGGTGGGAGCGGAAACCGAGCTGGATCGCCAATTGCTCGAGCTGATTAAAGACCCGCTTACACATATGGTGCGCAATTCGTGTGATCACGGCCTGGAGACGCCAGAGCAGCGCCAAGAGACCGGCAAGCAGGAAACTGGTACGGTGACACTCAGCGCGTATCATGAAGGTGGTCACATCATTATTGAAATTGCAGATGACGGGAAAGGTATTAACCCGGAGATCATCAAAAATAAAGCCATCAGCAATGGGCTGACCACCGAGGAAGAGGCGTCCGCAATGGCGGAGCAGCAAATTCTGCAGTTTATCTTTAAGCCTGGATTCTCGACGGCGGAAAAAGTGACCAGCGTGTCTGGCCGTGGTGTTGGCATGGATGTGGTGCGTACGAATATTGAGAAAATTGGCGGCACGGTCGAATTAACCTCAGAAGTGGGCAAGGGATCAACCTTCCATATCAAAATCCCGCTAACGCTAGCGATTGTGTCAGTGTTGATTGTTGAGTCTGGTACGCAGCGCTTTGCTATTCCGCAGATTAACGTGCTTGAGTTGGTACGTTCAGCTGAAGATTCCGAGTTTCAGCTGGAGCATATCAACAATGCCGCGGTGCTGCGTTTGCGTGATAAATTGCTGCCGCTCGTGTCACTAAAGCAAATACTTGATTTGCCGGATCAGCCAGATTCTATTGAAGAAGAGCTGCAGGAGAAAAACGACGAACGCTACATTGTCGTATGCAAAGTAGGTGGCAATGATTTTGGCCTTATTGTGGACCGTATTTTCGATACGGAAGAGATTGTGGTCAAGCCTGTATCTACGTTATTGCAGCATATATCAGTGTATTCGGGTAACACCATTTTGGGTGACGGCAGCGTTATCATGATTCTTGACCCGAATGGTATGGCGCGCGCCGCGGGCGAGCTGGAAGCGTCAGCGAAACAGGATGGCATGCAAGAAGATAAAATGGACAAAGGCATGCGCCGCGTTAATTTCCTACTCTTCAAATCAGGAGAAGCGGCACCAAAAGCGGTGCCATTAGAGCTGGTCTCGCGATTGGAAGAAATCGATACAGCGCAAATAGAATTTTCAGGTGAACTGCCTGTCATCCAGTACCGTGATGAGTTGATGCGGTTGACGCGATTGGATAATAAACCAATCGAAAAAGACGGTATGTGTGATGTTATTGTATTCACCTATGATAACAAAACGATAGGCCTGATGGTCGATGAGATCATGGATATTATTGAAGCTCCCCTCTCGGTGAAATTGTCGTCAACAGATGAATCGTTGCTTGGAAGTATGGTGATTGCCGACAAAACCACCGATATTGTCGATGTAGGGTTTTTGCTAAAAGATATGGCAGGCGATATTAGTAATCTGAATATTCTGCAGGACAGACGGGCTGAGAGCTTCCATTTGTTGCTAGTGGAAGACAGTGTCTTCTTCCGTAACTTGACGGTGCCTTTCTTGGAAGCGGTGGGTTACAAAGTCACGGCGGCGCCAGATGCGCATGAAGCGCTCGGCATGTTGAACAACCCTAAATATGGCTTTGATGCAATTGTGACAGACATTGAAATGCCGGAAATGGACGGGTTTGAATTCTCGGAACGCTTGCGGGGCGATAAGCGCTTTGACGATGTACCAATCATCGCTTTCACCTCTACTATCAATCAGCATTTTCTGGAGCGTAGCCAAGAGATTGGTATCAACGAATTCATTCTGAAAACAGACCGTGAAACATTGGTGGAAACGATTGCTCGCCATTTGTTAGGCGAATCGGAGGGAGATGCAGATGTCGCATGATGTGGTGGCTCAGGCTGAGACCGGGCAGAATGTAACATTTACTGGTAGCCTACAGGAATTTGTAACCATGCGCGTTGGTGGCCAGTTGTTTGGTATTTCTGTGCTGTCCGTGCAGGATGTTTTGCGCAAACAGCGTATAGCCAAAATACCGCTGGCACCTGCAGTAATTGCAGGCTCCCTTAATCTGCGCGGACGTATCGTAACAGTTATCAATATGCGCCGCCGGTTAAGTCTGCCTCCAGCTGAAGACGATTCTTCTATGATGAATGTGGTGGTGGATTATAACAATGAACTGTTTAGCCT
>PBPD01000050.1 GCA_002725445.1 Rickettsiales bacterium | reverse complement strand
GGAATATGTCGAGAACGGCGAAATTGCCAAAATGCTGATGGATCTCGGCGTGCAGTATTTGCAGGGCTATTACTTCGGCCGGCCCGAGAATCGCCGTGTGTGGCTGAAGCAGGGCGAATACGCAAAATCCGAATAACAATGAAAAGACTTGATGTTCATGCACGAAATTGTGTAGTGATACATCCCGTGCCGGCTTAGCTCAGTTGGTAGAGCAGTTGCCTTGTAAGCATCAGGTCGTTGGTTCGATTCCGACAGCCGGCACCATTTCTTTCTATTTCCACAGACACATTATGCCGTAGCATGTGCCCAGCACGTGCTTGAAATAGAAATAAAGCGCCATGTCGAGCAACGCCAGCACCGCCAAAAACGGCAACGCCAGATAGAGCAGTGCATACAGAAATGCCTGCCGCGTCAGGCGCGGCTTGCGCAAATGATAGCCTTTGATGGTTTGTGCTTTGGCCATATATTCCTCTGCTGGACAGTACGGGCAAACCATGCCTTATTACGCGCATGGGTGCAAGCTTACGCATAGCATGGAACACGCTTGGTAAAGACGAATATATGTCTTTGTGCCAACAGGCGGTGCATCCTTTGGCCTTGCAACAAAGCTATGCGTACGGTGAGATGGCAGCACATCTGGGCGCATTGGTGCTGCGCGCCTGTATTTACGAAAACGATGTACCTATCGCCATATGCCAGTTTCACGGTAAATCCATGTGGGGCTGCCTGCGCCTTGCGCTGGCTATGCGCGGTCCGGTCTGGTTTAAAACAGTGGATAATGAAACCGCCACGCAAGCCCTGCGCCTGCTCCGCCACGACATACCGCTCAAAGCGCCACGTTTGCCACTCATCATGCCGGAATGGGCGGAAGGCAGCCCTGAGACCACCACCCTAAAAGACGCAGGGCTACGCCAGCTTATCACGCCCTATCACACGGTAATGCTTGACCTGCAGCAAGACGAAGACGCGCTATTGGCGGCAATGGATGGCAAATGGCGCAACCGTTTGCGTGCGGCTGAGCGCAATGGTGTCACTGCATTACAAGGCAGCCTCAAGCCTGAACAATATTTATGGCTGCTTGCCAAGGAAGCCCAGCAACGCCGCGCTATTGGCTATGTTGCGTTAAACCCTGAGGCCGTCGTGCTGTATCAGGCGATTGCAGGCAAAAAAAACCTGCTCATACTTAAATCCATGCATGAGAATAGCCCTTCTGCAGGCGTAATGGCGCTTATCCACGGCCATACCGCTACCTATCATATTGGCTGGAGCAGTGAAGAAGGTAAAAAGAGCGGCGCGCATAATGTGCTGATGTGGGAACTGATGAGACAACTGAAAGCACGTGGCATCAAATGGCTGGATCTGGGCGGTGTAAACACCGAAGACGCCGCCGGCATCGCACGTTTTAAGATAGGCACAGGGGGTAAGGTGGTATCGCTGTGTGGCACCTATTGGTAGCTACATATAGCGTTGTTCGCCCGCGTTATTTTGCTGCTGTTGTTCCAAAGCAGCCGTAAAGCTGTCTGCCTTGTCCATGTTTGCCATGGCCTGACGTTGCGCCGGCAATAAAGGGGCGGTTTCATGTTCGATGGTTTGTGCCGCAATTTTGGTGTTTGGCACTGCATGCATATTATGCGCCTCCACCTGTGCGGCCACGCCAATCTGGCCGGTGGTGTTGGCCTCGTTTGGCGGCATAGTGCTAACTGCCGCACCTGCGCCGGGCTTATTCTGTTTGATGGCCTGCAATTCTTCCTCAATATGCGGCAGATAATGCAGATCATAGGCTTCGCTGATGCCCGGTGCCAGGAATTGCAGTAATTCGGGCTGCTCGCGCAGGCGCACAAACTTTAACTCAGAATAGCGCGAGATGATTTCGTAGAATTTATCCTGCGGCGTATTGTAAGACACTTTACTATAGAACGGACTGTCAATATTCAGGCGCTCATAGGCGTGTTGCACCATGTTATAAAAGCCGACCATATCGCCGTTCTTGCCAATCGCATCATCCAACGACAGGCCATTCAAACCCATATCTTTATTAATTTTCCAACGAATGGCGTCTTTTTGCTCATCGTTTCCGACCAACCATGCATCCATCAGCTCTTTCAGCTGTGTGAGACGCTGCGCATCATACTTGGCCAACCCATCCACACGCTGCTGGTCCTGCATAGTAAAACGTTTAGGGAACAGCAAGTGATGTGCCTCATGCACTAATACGCGCAAGAACGCTTCCGGATCTTCTTTGCCGGATACAAAAATATGGTACACCCCATCCACATCGCCGGGGCTTTTCGATAGTTTACGGTGGAAACCATGTGCACGCGCACCCGGAGCGATGGTGTCGACTGTCATCTCAGGCGTATAGGCAAATTCAGTGCCCAGCTCATACAACGCTTCGGCAAGCGGTGGCGGCAACAAGCGCAACGCGCCAACGATCATTTGTTCGGTTTGCTGAATATCTTGCGGCACGTCATAATGTTTGCCGACCTGCGCACGCATCTGGTTAATCTTGAAACTAATACGCGGCCCAACTCCTGCCTCTACTTGCTGCTGCACGCTGGCATTCTGCATGCCGGGCAATTGGCGTCCGATCTGCCAATGCTGGATAATATTATCGGAAAAATGGCGATGCGTGGCCAACGCCACCACATCATGCACCTGCTGCAAATAGCCTGTGTCCAGCCCCAATGCCTGACCCACCGCTAACGGCCCACCGCTATGGGCTACATCCATCACTTCGCGGGGGCTTATGCCCAATTTACGCTCCAGATCGGCCAGCATATTTTCGGGATGTCCCAAACGGCGAATATAGGCCGCTGGTTCTTTCATATAGCCACGCTGGCTCAGTGCTTCGTCCAGCACCAGATACATCATCAACGAATTTTGCAAACGCTCATACGCAGCGGGGTCTTTGTCGGGTTCTTCCGTGATTTGGCGAATCAAACCCTGAAACGGCGCGGCACGGTCTTGTGCTGCCTTGGCGTAATTCGTGTCCTGCCCGCTATCAATATCCTTGCTCAGTTCCATCAGCTGCTTTTGCAAGCTCGCTTTCTTGGACGCTGTCGAAAGCGGCACCAGTGCGCCTAACTGCAATGAGATGTGAGCGCGTGGTTGATAGCCGAAGAAAGAAGGCGCATCCTGATCGTATACACGGAACATCTTTTCGCGCAATTTCGCTTCATTCTGCGGAGCCAGCTCGCGCGGATGCACCGTCAGAAACTGACTGGGGAACAATGAGCCGTGCTCCACATGAATACGGTTAGCCGTGCGGAATTTCTCCACATCGAACACCGCGTCACGTGCCTGCGTTGCTGCAGGTGCCTGCCGGCTATATCTATTGTCTTGCACCATTAAACTTTTACACTCCTAACCTACAGTATAGCGGAGTCATTTTGCCTTGAATGTGACAAAATGATGAAATTGGCCGCTTTTTCGTGCCCTATTGCTTTGAATTTACTGGTTTTGGTAGATGAGGGCGACCCAGTCTTTCATTTGCAGGCGATTAATAAGCGTCAGCCCGGCAGCATCATACGCCGCGCGCACCTGATGCTCCCGCCACCGCAAAATGCCTGATAGCACGGCTATCCCATCGTCGGTTGCCAAATGTGCTTTGGTGTCTTTGGCCAGCGTTATGAGTATTTCTGCAATGATATTGCAAATGATCAAATCATACGGCCCATTGGCCTTTATCTCTTTGGCCGCATAGCCTTCTGAGCGTAGCGGCGTAACAAGCTCAGTAAGATTATTGTGCCGCACATTATGCTCCAGCGCGTCGAGCGCGGTTTGTTCTTTGTCTACCGCCAGCACAGGGCGCTGCCAAAGACTTGCTGCCTGAATCGATAGTAAGCCAGCCCCGCACCCCATATCGAGTATGTTATACATCGGCATCAATTTGTGCAGCTCTTGCAGTGCGGCCATGGCACAACGGGTAGATGGGTGCGAACCATCGCCAAACGCATCTGCACCAGCAGCCAGATCAATAGATACGTCAGATTGCGACATATTCGTCATAAGCGTTGCATTTCTCCCAAGCGCACGCTACCCAGATTAGAGGAGTTTTATGTTATGTCCACTGATACTATTCTCAATTCTGAAGCCGTAGCACAAATGAAAGAACTGATGGAAGACGCATTTCCTGCAGTGGTTGCGCAGTTCCAGCAAAGTGGGGGGCAATATGTGGAAGAGATTGCGAATGGTATCGCCTCCAATGATCCCCACCGCATAGCCGAAGCTGCCCACCCGCTCAAATCCTCTGCCAAACAAATGGGGGCAGATCAACTAGCAGAATTGGCGCGCACGATGGAGCATGAGACCCGTGCGGCTTCCGATGTAAGTGAGAGTATGCAGCATAACTTCCATGCTATAAAAGCGGCGTTTGAGGCGGCAAATGCCGCCTTAAACGCCGAGATTAGCTAAGAAGAAGGGGATTAACTTAGCGTATTCCTAACTGTTATGTGCCTCAAATGCCTCGTCCCATGTGCCCTGGGTCGCTGCTTTGGTATATTCTGTCACACGGTTCTCGAAGAAGTTGGTGTGCTCCACGCCATTGAGGATATCATCCAGCCATGGCAGTGGGTTTTTATCGATCTGATACATCGGCTGTAAGCCCAGCTGCGCCAAACGGCGGTCTGCAATGTAGCGGATATAGGATTTCACTTCGTTCGCTGTCAGCCCCTCAATGTCACCCATGCCAAACGCCAGATCAATAAAGGCATCCTCGTGGGTTACGATGGTGTTACATGCCACATACAGGCGCGAACGCAGATCATCATTCCACACTTCCGGGTTTTCCTCGCAGAAGGTTTTGAACAGGCGAATAATCGACTGGGTGTGCAAGGTTTCATCACGCACCGACCAGCTCACAATCTGTCCCATGCCCTTCATTTTACCAAAGCGTGGGAAGTTCAGCAGCATCACGAAGGATGCGAACAGCTGCAAGCCTTCAGTGAAGGCGCCAAACACGGCCATGGTGGTGGCGATGTCTTCTTTGGTGTCGACCCCGAATTGCTGCATATAGTCGTATTTGTCACTCATTTCCTTGTATTTCATGAACGCAGTATATTCGACTTCCGGCATGCCGATTGTGTCCAGCAAGTGGCTGTAGGCCGCAATGTGAATAGTCTCCATGTTGGAG
>PBPD01000049.1 GCA_002725445.1 Rickettsiales bacterium | reverse complement strand
GCGCTGTGCGCAGAGCGATGCGAATCATCTTCGGAGCGGTTGCGCTGTGCGCAGAGCGATGCGAATCATCTACTATGCGGAGCGGTTGCGCTTGGCGTTATTTTTCCAACAGCCCTTTAGCGGTCTTTATCACCTCGGCAAACATCTCATAGGTCAGACGGCCCGTATTCACATTATAGCGTGAGGTATGATAAGTATCGAGCAGCACAAAGTCATGTCGCTCCAGCGCATGCACCTGCCCATGCACAAACGGCACGTAAGATTGCTTATAGCCCAGCGCCTTCAGCACCGCCTTATGCGACACACCGCCCAGACTCAACACCACCTTCAGCTTAGGCATGCCTAAAATTTCATTTGCAAGAAACGGATTACAGGTCGCGATTTCCTGGGTGGTGGGTTTATTCTCAGGTGGCACGCAGCGCGCAGCATTGGTAATGCGCACATCCAGCATCTCTAACCCGTCATCTGACCGCGCCTTATATTCGCCCTTTGCCAAGCCTTCAGCCACCAAGGCGGGGTATAGCACATCGCCCGCATAATCCCCCGTGAACGGACGGCCAGTGGCATTAGCCCCTTTTAAGCCCGGCGCGAGCCCCACTACCAATAGGCCAGCCTCCAACGGCCCAAACGACGGCACAGCCCCGTTGAAAAACTCAGGAAACTTGGCTTCATTCGCCTCGCGAAACGCCACAAGTCGGGGGCACAACGCACAATCTGATGATGGTAATTGCATGGCTACGCGCTATAGCCTATTGTGCCCCATCGCACAATAAAAAGGCGGTATAGGAGTATTTTACGTCCTTTTTCGCATTTTCTTACTTTTTTGTAACCCCTCTCCCTTGACAGGGGTGTGCGTCCACCCTATATGCCGTCCACAACATGTGAAAACCAGCAGAAATCTGCGGGTTCTAGCAAAATTGGTTTAAAGTATTTTTTAGACTTTCGTTAAACATTATTAGTGGAGGACATGTAACATGGCATCGATTCGCCCATTGCATGATCGTGTGTTGGTTCGTCGTGTAGAAGAAGATGAGAAAACCGCAGGTGGAATCATCATTCCCGACACCGCAAAAGAAAAACCTATTCAAGGTGAAGTAGTAGCCGTAGGCCCAGGCGGCCGTGATGAATCTGGTAAGCAGATTCCGCTGGACGTCAAAGAAGGCGACATTGTGTTGTTCGGCAAATGGGCCGGCACCGAAGTGAAGCTGGACGGTGAAGAGCTGCTGGTGATGAAAGAGTCTGACATCATCGGTGTCGTAGAAGGCAAAACCGCTAGCAAACAAGCTGCATAATAACCCATCTCTAATTAGGAGAATTCAACATGGCTAAACAAATCGTATTCCGCCAGAACGCCCGTGATCGTATGATCAAAGGCGCTGACATTCTGGCAGACGCTGTTAAAGTAACCCTCGGCCCACGCGGTCGTAACGTAGTGATCGAAAAATCGTTCGGCTCACCACGTAGCACCAAAGACGGTGTAAGTGTTGCTAAAGAAATCACCCTGAGCGACAAGTTCGAAAATATCGGCGCTCAGATGCTGCGTGAAGTAGCAAGCAAAACCAACGACCTGGCTGGTGATGGCACCACCACTGCTACCGTTCTGGCACAAGCTATTGTGAAAGAAGGCGCAAAAGCCGTTGCTGCTGGCCTGAACCCAATGGATCTGAAACGCGGCATCGACAAAGCAGTTGAAGCTGTTATCACCTCGGTGAAAGAAAAATCGACCCCAATTAAATCGCAAGGCGAGATTGCTCAAGTGGGCACCATCTCCGCTAACGGCGACAAAGAAATCGGTAACAAAATCGCTGAAGCCATGGAAAAAGTGGGCAAAGAAGGCGTAATCACCGTTGAGGAAGCCAAGGGTCTGGAATTTGAACTGGAAACCGTTGAAGGTATGCAGTTTGACCGTGGCTACCTGTCGCCATATTTCGTAACTAACAGCGAAAAAATGTCGGTAGAGCTGGAAAACCCATACATCCTGTTCTTCGATAAGAAACTGTCCGGCCTGCAGCAAATGCTGCCACTGCTGGAAAGCGTAGTACAAAGCCAACGTCCACTGCTGATCATTGCAGAAGACGTTGAAGGCGAAGCACTGGCTACTCTGGTTGTGAACAAGCTGCGCGGTGGCCTGAAAGTGGCTGCTGTAAAAGCACCGGGCTTTGGTGACCGTCGTAAAGCTATGATGGAAGACATCGCGATCCTGACCAAAGGTGAAGTGATCAGCGAAGAGCTGGGCATCAAGCTGGAAAACGTAACCCTGGAGCAACTGGGTAAAGCGAAGAAAGTAGTAATCACCAAAGAAGATACCACCATCGTGGACGGTGCTGGCGATGCTAACGAAATCGAAAACCGTTGCAACATGATCAAAGCGCAGATCGAAGAAACCTCTTCGGACTACGACAAAGAGAAACTGCAAGAACGTCTGGCGAAACTGTCGGGCGGCGTAGCAGTCCTCAAAGTAGGCGGCGCTTCGGAAGTGGAAGTAAAAGAACGCAAAGACCGCGTTGACGATGCCCTGCACGCTACCCGCGCTGCAGTAGAAGAAGGTATCGTACCAGGCGGTGGTTGCACCCTGCTTTATGCTAGCCGCGTGCTGGATAAAGTAGAAACCATCAACGACGATGAAAAAGCAGGCGTGAACATTATCCGTCGCGCACTGCAAGCACCTATCCGCCAGATTGTTGAAAACGCTGGTCTGGACGGTGCGGTTGTCGCAGGTAAGCTGCTGGAGTCCGACGACACCAACTTTGGCTTCGATGCGCAAAATCTGGATTACACCGACATGATCAAAGCCGGTATCATTGACCCGACTAAAGTAGTTCGTACTGCACTGCAGGACGCGGCTTCTGTAGCGGCTCTGATGATCACCACCGAAGCTCTGATCACCGACAAGCCGGAAGACGACAAACCGGCTGCTGGTGGCGGCATGGATGACATGGCCGGCATGGGCGGTATGGGTGGCATGGGCGGTATGGGCTTCTAAGCCTCTACCACCAACACTCTTACGAGTTTATGTGCCCGCCCTGCGCGGGCACATTTCGTTAAGGCGGCAAGCCTTACACATGAAAGGCGGTGGTCCTCCCCCACCGCCTTTTTTACACCCCATATTCCCACTTTTATTATGTAAATACGAGCTATTCACAAAACAAAGCTTCACACAAACGTCACATTCTCTTAACCATTGCTGTGCTACATTTAGAGTAGCGTAAAGTGCCCGCATTGGGCGTGGAGTATGAATGAGTAGCAGTAAAAACATAGGCTTATCACCGCAACAGCCGCCTTCTGGCGCGCTGTCTGATGCGCCTGTTCAGGCTGCCGAACCCACAAACGCTTCACATGATTTCGACTGGAGCCGCAGCATATCGCTGGATTATGACCGCGCCTCACCGCCTCCTACCACAGGGGGCGAGCGCACCTTTAACGCCGTGGACTGGTGGGGATTTGGCTGGATCGGCAACACCGTCGCCTCCATTTTCATGGCCGACTGGATGAACAATAAAGGCGGCCAGCCAATCCGCAATAAAGTAGCGGAAAAGATGGCGGATACGCCCGTCTTTAAGCTGCTGGGCGATGAAGCCAAGGCCATCAGCGGCGCCCGCTCTTTCATTAATATCGCATTCCTGATGAGTGGCGGCTTCATTGTGATGCTGCCTATCAAATTCTTTGAAGACCACAAGAAATGGTGGGTGACCAAATTTGACGATATCGGGCTTAGCTTCAACCGCCTTATTGGACGCGGCGAACAAAGCGAAAACGACCAGAAATTGATGGAATCCCGCCACGAATATCTGGATCATGAGCCAAAGCAGACATGGGGTACCGTCATTGGCAGCCGGATTGTGACGATACTACCTGTATTTGCCTTGCACTTTTCGCTGTCTGGCGAGCGTAATTTGCTGTCTGGTATGGGCTTCAAAGGGTTGGACCATGAATATGGCGAGTTTAATTCCAAAGCCTATGAATGGCTGAAAGAACGTAGGGTATTTGGCATTCAGGGCAAAATGGAGCGCGCTGAGGCAGCCATGGGCAGCGAAGCGCTGAAACTGCAAGAAAAATTTGCAGCTGAAAGCAAGCAATATGAATTACCGGGTGCCGAAGCGGGACACGGCCCGGGCGAACAACGCATGCGCGAGTTTGTAGGCAACACCATCATTGACCTGTCTTACAGTCTGGGCATTGCATCGGCGACCTTTTTTGCCAGCCGCGTACTCGCCCAGCGCCATGAAGACAAAAACCGCGCGCAGGAAGAAACAGAAGCCACGCCAAAGCCGAAAACAAAAGGCTTTTCCTCTGTGCATGTGGCAATGGACGCACAGGCCGCACCGAGCGACATTCCCAGCACGCTGGTGAGCGACGCACAGCAAGCACAACGCGTGAGCGAACCGTCATTGCAACGCAACGAATTGCAGTAAATACGGCCGCTTGTGCGGCCATTGCGCGCAGCGCATTCAACACACCTCCCCTAAATCGTTATAAATCCTTGGCTAAAAGCCCCTTACACACGTTTGCATTTCACAAAAGTGTCACAAATCTCGCACCCGCAATATGCTAGATTAATAAGATGCAGAATGTATGTGTGGCGCATGCTGCCTGCACAAAAGACACGAGACATATATTGGAAGATACGAAAACATTATTGCAGGAAAACGCACCGGAAGAGTCTAAAAAAAGACCCAAAACCATCGGTGAACGGGTGCATTTTGCTACCACCTATCTTGGCTTCGACTGGGTATTGAACGCCACGTTCGGCGTTGCCTTCACTTATTTCACCAGCCGCACAGCACTTGGTCGCAAATGGTGGACAGACCCGATTGAGCAGAAAGCACAAAGCTGGCTTAAACTGAACGAAACAGGCGCCAAATGGTTTGGTAACTTCTTGAGCATTATGATGGGCGGCACTGTCACTCTACCCCCAATCATGTGGCTGGAGAAAAACAAGCGCGATCTGGTAGAAAACCTCGACCGCAAAGTCTATGGCGATGAGGCGGTAGACACCGAAGAACGTTTCAAAGAAGCCTACGAAGATATTGAGAATGAGCCGCCCAAAAGCTTTGGTATTGGCATGCTCACCCGCTTCATGGCACTAGCACCACTGATTGGTATGGCCGTGGCCATGCCGCGCCGCCTCACTCGCAACGTTTATGACAAAATCGGTGAAGGCACCAAATGGGTAGCAGAAAAGTCCTTCATTCGTCCTAAATCAATGATGGAAACAATGGAGCAGGATGACACGCTGGGCGGCGAAATCAGTAAGTGGGACGCCCTGCACCGCCTGATCGGCTTCGATTTCGGTCTGAGCTTTGTCTACGCCTTCCTGCATGAATGGAGCTACAGTGCAGTATCGGCATTCAAGCACAAAGATGACGCCTCACCCGAAGCAGACGCCAAACCAAAACGTAAACATGCGGGCCCAACCCTCGCCTATGAGCACGAACAAAATACACAAGATAACGTTGAGCATACTCCTGCAATTGCTCAGCATGGCAGCGACACGCCACAAAACATATTGTCTGCTGCCGATATAACCCTGAGCGGTAAAGTGCAAGACGCTCCCGCTCACGAACACACGGTAAGCAACTAGATGCAGATGGACAACGCAGATAAGCCAGAGAAGAAGCACCGCACGCCGGGCGAGCGGATCTTCGACGCTATTGCCTATGTGGGCTTTGGCGGGTTGGTGACTGTCGCATTGTCGCTTGCGGGCTATAAATATGTGGTGCTGGACGGTGAAAAAGCACTCGCCAAAGGCGAAGAACGCTGGAACGGCAAGCTGCTCACCAAGCTCCAAAACTGGTCAGAAGCGCTCGCAAACAAGTTCGAATGGGCACTGGGCGAAAGCAAAGAAGTGGAAGGCAAGCCGCAAGGCGCGCTCAAACACGCCAAACGACTGGTCGAAGCATCGGTGCTTGGCATCGGTGGGTGGCTGGTGCTGGTGTTCATCAAGCCGATGGAAGCCGCCAAACAAGGCTTAGGAAAAAGCGTCAGTGACATGGTGGGCCACGAGATGACCCCCGAAGAAACCGAGGAGCTTGCAAACGAGCCTAAGCAAAACTGGCTGACCATGCTGGCAGGCCGCGCCGTTGCTTTTGCTGGCGCACTGTTTGCAGCCCTTCCTCTGCTGGATGTATACGCCAACAAGCGCGGTGGCAAAGAAATGTTCACCGACATCGCCGACACTGGACGTAACGTCGGCCTGAAGCTGGAGAAAGCTATTCCCGGCATGTCCAAAGAAGCAGGGCGCAATTGGAGCATCGCAGTGGTAGGCGACGTGTTCATGACCATTCTGGCCACCACCGTGTTCTACTTCACCAGCAAGGCCTTTAGCCGAATGGGCAGCAACGAAAACGAACAAAATGCCTTTAGTCAGGATCAGGCGGCAGAAGATAAGACCGCCGTGCCTGCAGCGACCGCAACCAAAGTACTGCAAAAGCAGGATCAGGCTGAAAAAACGAAACAGCCCGATACGGACACGCCAAAACTGAAAGTATCCGAGGCGCAGGCGCATGGCGCTGTCAAGCAACCTTCTATTGAAATGGAGGCGTTGCAACAATAATGGCCAGAAAAGAAAGACAAGATCTGCTACGCGACGGCACCCCTTACAAAAAGTCTGAGGGTGAGCGCGCCTTTAACTGGCAGGTCTATGGCATGGTTGGCCACTGGCTGAATGTGGCTATTTCTTTGGTAGCTGTTGGCGGCATCGACAAATTCTTCCCCAGCTTCTTTGACCGCGTGGCCGAGCGCTGGGCCAAACTGCGTGAGCGTATCGAGCCTAACCTGCAAAAAGGGGATGAGGCATGGCGCCCCTATGAAGAAAGCGCATTTAAAGAATTTGAAGCCTACCGCGATGCCGCAGGGCCAGGCGGTGCAACGCTGGAAGAAGAAGGCAAAGCGTGGAAAGAAATTCTGGGGCGTGCGGAAGAGAGCTTTAAGCTCGCAATGAAAGAAGAGCCAGAGCTGATTGCCGCCGCCATGAAACGCCGCGATATTGTGAGCTGGGGGCAGTTCTTCTGGAAAAACGTGGCTTTGCTGAGCGGTGGTTTTGCGGTACTGCCAGTGATCAAACATTACGAAGATCACAAGAAAGACTGGATTCGCAATTACGATGCTGAGCATGGCCCCACCCCTGAAATGCCAGTAGATGCCAATGGCAACGAATATGACCCGCTGGATAAAGAGCCAAAACAAACATGGGCAAGCCTGCTGACAGGTCGTTTTACCTCCATTGGCATTGGCTATGGCGCACTGGCGCCCACCCTGTCTAAGCTGGATAAAGGCCTGCGCCCTTACAACACTGCTTATAACAAGCTGCCCGGCGATGCTTTCTCTAAATTGACTGGCATTAAACGCTCAGAATATGCGTCCAAAGTGCCCGTGCAGGTGGAAGAAAATAAAATGCTAATGAGCGAAGCAAAAGACATTAGCAACCCATGGTACTGGCCTGACCTGTTCACGATGGAGTTCGTCTCTTCGGCCATCACAGCCGCCTCCCTGTTTGTCAGCTCTAAAATTGCCGCCGCATTCGGCCATTCGCTCAAAGACGATGTCGAAAGCCCGCTTGATAGCGCCATCCGCACCCACGAGAAGATATCTCCTATCGGGTTTGACTCACAACAATCGCAAGTGGCAATGGACACTACCACAGCCCATAAGCCAGCACTGGAGGCTAAACCGCACGGCCGCCCAGACACTAAAATTCATGCCGTAGCGCAGCACGATGTTGCCAAGGCTGTACAACCCGAACAACAAATCGTATAAACCCAGCATCGCAACACCAAAGGATGATTGCACCCCGCCAAGCATGGCACTATGGTATCTCGCATGTTGAAAATTCGTACAAAACCATCGCTTTATCGCGACTTTGCGCTGCTATCAGCCTTCATCCTGTTCATTCTGGTGCTGGTGTCGGTGTGGGTGGTGTACGAAACCTATCAGGATCACACCAAAACGGTTTTGAAGCAGCTGGAAAATGAGTCAATTCGTATTGACCGCGCATTGATTGTAGAAATCGAAAACGCCTCCTACCTGTTGGAATCCATTGGCCGCCAGATATCCAACCAAGGCACAGATAATCTGGAACAAATCAACGAGCTATTTACCTCCTTTGACAAGCAGGAATACCCTAAGAATAGTATTTTCTCGTGGATCAGCAGCGACCAGCGGCTCGTGCTCAGCAGCAACAAAGGCATGATTGAAAAGCCTGTGGATGTGTCTGACCGCGACTATCTCAAGAAAGCACTGGCAGACCCGTGGAGCGTTCAGATTGGCCGCCCGATTCTGGGGCGTGTGTCGGAGGAATGGGTGATTCCACTGGCGATGGGACTGGCAGACGATCAGGGTAATTATCTCGGCGCCGTACTCATCAGCCTCGACATCAACACCCTCACCCGCGAAATAAGCAAGGTCATCAAACAGAATGGCATCAGCTATGCCATCACCAACACGTCTTTTACATTGCTGACGCAAGTGTCCGACAGCCAGAATTTTTTCACCCGCAATTTCGATGTGAAAGAACTGGCAGCGCTTGATTTCAACGAAACCCCAAGCGGCATCTACAGCACCGCCAGCCTGTTCGGCGAAGATAATATTTACTCATACTACGAGATGTCCTCGCGCTACCCTTATGTGATTCTGATTGGTTACGACCAGAATCTGAATGACAGTGCCATTCAAAATATTTTGATGCCTCGGCTGTTCCAGCTGGTGGTCATTGCCGTATTCCTTCTGTTTGTCTTGTGGTCGGTACGGCGCCGTATCATACAACCTGTGGTTAACCTTACCGATGGCACATCCGAGATTGTGCGTGGCGAGAAATTTAATTTGCTACCACAGGGCGGCCCAATTGAAATTGAAATGCTAGCGCAGGAAATCCAGCGTCTTGGCCAATATATTTATGAATCCAAACGTATCGAGGAAGAGCTACGTCAGAAAAACAGCCACCTGAATGCGATTCGTGAATCCGCGCAGCACACCAATCAAGTGAAGGCAGAGTTTCTGGAAAGTGTTAGCCACGAGCTAATGGCTCCCATCAACGCCATATTGGAAAATGCGCAAGCCCTGCGCGACCAACATTTTGGCCCGCTTGATGCGAAATACAGCGAAAATGCCGACGCTATTTACAGCCAGAGCGCGCATATTATGCATATCATCAACGATATCCGCGCGATTTCCGAGGCCGAGTCCGGCATTGTTGCGCTGAACGAAAGCGACGTAGATGTGCCATTCATTCTGCAAAAATGCGTGCGCCTATTTAACGAAAAACTAGGCCACCGCGAAATTCAGGTGTCGCTGCATTTGCCTGAAGAGCCGCCCAAACTGCGCGCAGACGAATTGCGCCTGAAACAAATATTTCTCAACATCTTCACCAGCGCATCCAACCAGCTAAATCCGGGCAGCGACATTCAGGTAAGCGTAAGCCACGATAACGGCCTACATTTCACCATTGAATATACCTTGCCGGACCCAATGGAGGACGAGAACTATATGCAGCCGAGCAATAGTTTCACCGGCACGCCCTTTGCCGAGCCCAAAAGCATCGGAAATTATGTGCAATCCTCTACGGGGCTGGGCATTGCCCTCACCCGCCTCATTGTGGCGATGCATCAGGGCGAGCTGGAAACCCGCAGCAAACCTAACCGCCACACCACAGTGCGCATAAGCTTCCCGGAAAGCCGCATTATCAGCTAAGCTCACACCTCACGTAGCCCGTGGGCAGCGTGTGCGGCCACTCTATACCGTTATTCTGAATGAAATTTATTGGTGCGAGGGAAGCCAACCGGCGGCAATTTACCCACCGAGGCACGGTTGCCAAGCCATGGCTTCAAATCTTCTTCATGGCGGGTGCGATCACCAATATCCCACTCCAGACCATCTTCCAGATTGAACACCTTGGCATCCGATAACGTCGCGCCTTTGTATTTCTGCAAGCCTACGCCCTGCCCGCGTTTCATTGGCGGCAATTGATCCAGCGGGAACACCAGCATTTTGCGGTTACTGCCAATCACGGCCACATGGTCACCCTCGGCCGGCACACACAGCAACGCCTTACCCTTACCCGGATTCAGCACCTGCTTACCATTACGGGTTTGTGCCACCACGTCTTTTTCGTCCACCAAAAAGCCTTTGCCAATGTCCGATGCCACCAGCAATTTACGCTCTGGATCATGCACACGAATGGTGATCGGCTCGTCTTTCTGCTCCAGATCCACCATCAGGCGGATTGGCTCACCATGCCCCTTACCACGCGGCAATTTGTCACAAGGCAAGGTATAGAAACGGCCATCGGTCGCAAAAATAATCAGCTTGTCGGTTGTTTTCGCCTTCAACTGGAATTTCGGCCCATCGCCTTCCTTGAATTTCAAATCTGGCAGATTATCGAAATGCCCCTTGAACGCGCGTACCCAGCCCAATTGCGACACCACTACGGTAATCGGCTCTTTCTCTACAAAAGCCTCAATCGAAATGACTTTGGAAGGGTCTGGCGCATCGCCAAATTGTGTGCGGCGCGCTCCCAGCTCAGTCTTCTGACCAAAGCGTTTGCGCAGCTCCTTCACTTCGTCGCTAATCGCACTCCAGCGCAAGCCCTCGTCTTTCAGCAACGCCTTCAGGCCTTTTTCTTCTTCCTTCAGCTCTTTATGCTCGGCTTTGATCTCCACCTCTTCCAGCTTGCGCAACTGGCGCAAACGCATATTGAGAATGGCTTCCACCTGCACATCACTCAGGCTGAACTGTTTCATCATCACCTGTTTCGGCTCGTCTTCCTCGCGGATAATACGAATCACCTCGTCCAGATTCAGATAGGCAACCAGCAACCCTTCCAGAATTTCGACACGACGAGCAATCTTATCCAAGCGCCATTTCGTACGGCGCACCAGCACCTCGTGGCGATGATCCAGATAGGCTTGCAGCACTTCGCGCAAATCCAGCACTTTCGGCACATTACCCGCCGTCAGCACGTTCAGGTTCATGTTGAAGCGCGACTCCAGATCCGTCACCTTAAACAGCGACTCCATCAATACTTCCGGGTCTACCGTGCGCGATTTAGGCTCCAGCACAATCCGCATATCCTCAGCGGACTCATCCGAAATATTGCCCAATAGGGGCAGTTTCTTAGCGCGATACAAATCCGCAATTTTCTCGATCAGTTTGGATTTCTGCACCTGATACGGAATTTCGGTCACCACAATCTGATACAGACCGTGGCTCAGCTCTTCTTTTTCCCACTTCGCGCGAATACGGATGCTTCCGCGTCCTTCGCTATACGTCTTCAGCAGGCTCTCTTCGCTTTCAACAATCACACCACCGGTTGGAAAATCAGGCCCGGGCATCGACGCGACCAGTGTTTCTATTTTCGCATTCGGGCTTTTAATCAGCTTCAACAACGCATCACAAATCTCGCCCAGATTATGAGGCGGAATACTCGTCGCCATCCCCACCGCAATACCTTCCGAGCCATTGGCCAGCAGGTTCGGGAAGCCAGCAGGCATCACCACAGGCTCAGAATCTTCGCCGTCATACGTGTCACGGAAATCTACAGTATCTTCATTGATGCGCTCCATCAGCGCCATCGCAACATCGGTCAGCCGCGCTTCGGTGTAACGCATGGCAGCTGCGTTATCGCCGTCAATCGAGCCAAAATTGCCCTGCCCATCTACCAGCGGGTAGCGCACGGCAAAATTCTGTGCCAGACGCACCATTGTATCATACACCGCCGTGTCACCATGCGGGTGGTATTTACCAATCACATCACCCACCACACGCGCACATTTTTTGAAGCCCGACTTAGGGTCCAGCCGCAATTGCAGCATGGCATAGAGCAAGCGGCGATGCACAGGTTTAAGCCCGTCGCGCACATCAGGCAGCGAACGGGACGTAATGGTCGACATAGCATAGGCCAGATAGCGCTCGCCGAGCGCATCTTTGAAAGCTACATCATCAATTATATTGGGTTCGGTCTTGCTCACAGCTTGGTTTTAGCGCAAACCCGCATGAATGCAAGTGTTTTGATAGGATGAAAGAGGATTTCCTGTGGATAGATAGGCGCTTTAGTCGCGCACCATGCCTGCGATTTCTTCGCGTTGCTCTTGTGGCAGATCAGCCGGCACTGTTACCGATGCTATACTCGCCTCTTCAGGCGATGCGGTAATACCGCCAGCGGGATTTACCTCCGAGCGGTATTCGCCCAGCATCTCGCCCAAGCGGCCACGCTCTTCTGCATCCAGCGTGCCATTACCTTCATAGCGCAAGCGGCCATCTGCGGTTTCAATCACACGTGCTTCTGTTTGCGCACGGGTTACATCTACGGTGCTGCGACGCTCGGCCTGTGCACCACGTTCAGCTGCATCCGCCCCACGCTCTGCGGCATCCGCTGCAGGCTCGTCATTGTCGCGCCAGCCACGTCCTTCGGCAAAACGAGCGCCCATTACAGCGCCAATCACAGTCAGACCCAAAGTGGTGATGCCACCAAAAATAGCACTCCACATGCCCTGGCCTTCTCCGCCACCAAACATGCCGGTAATCATGCGACCACCTAAGAAGCCGCCAATACCACCAATAACGGTAGCGCCATTATCTTTAATGAAATCCCACAAGCCGCCTAGCAGGTTTTGTGTACCTTGCCACACATTGCTAGCGGTGCCACCCGGATCTTCAATTGCGCCGCGCGCTGCATCACCTGCTGCGTCTACTGCACCATCTACACGTTGGCCTACGGTTGGGTTTTCTGATTCTGGCATAATTAAATCTCCTTACTGTGCATAATAGCAAAACCTAGCCCTGAAGAGTATGACAGTTCAATGAAGATGAATTGACTAATATTTCTCAAACACTTAAGCCGCATTTACCGCCTGATGCGAGTGGCGTACCAATGTGTCACGCGTGGCGGGCAGACGTTTGGCATGCGGCATATAGACCCATTTATCCAGAAAATAGCCGCTAAGCCGCAGCCCTGCTTCAATATCGACAGCACTCACCTCCTCGGCTGGCACACGCTCACGTATAAAGACAGGCAGCCCCAGCAGCTTATCCTTATACGGCGCGCCCTCTTCTGCGCACACCGCACGCCCAGAGCGCGGCGACACATAGATCAACTCGTCCTTGCGCCCGCTGGCTGCGCATACATCCAGATCCAGCCCAAACCCGCTGGTAATCAATATATCCAACTCAAACTTAATGTAATACGGCAGCCATGCATGCCCCGCGGCAATATGCTTCACCAATGCCTCGGCGCGGTCATACAGCTCGGGATGCGCTTCGCGTTCATTCTGCGTGTCAGCCAGCAAGCCGCACACGGTCGACACTGCCGCCAGAGACAGTGCATCCTGCATCACCAGCGCTGCAACCGGCTGCTCCAGGTCGCATTGCAAGCTGCCCATATGCTCGGCCAGCCGCGCTTTCCAGGTTGCCTCCACCAGATTACCCGGCTGAAATGTACCGCGTTGCTTGCGTGTAAATGCGGCGCGCGCCATACCGCCATACAGCCCATGTTCACGGCTATATAGCCGGATAATACCGGCATGCTCGCTGTATTTACGTACCGATAATATGAGGGCGCGGTCTGTCCATTGCATACCGCACTATAGAATGGATCAGCTGGTAAATTCCAGCCCCATATAGCGGTAAGTATCAGGATTGCTTTTCCAGTTCTCACGCACTTTCACAAACAGGAACAAATGCACCTTGGTTTCCCACAGCGCTTCGATTTCTTTACGCGAGGCCTCGCCAATAGCTTTCAGCATCGCCCCTTGCTTACCCAGCACAATCCCCTTCTGGCCTTCACGCTGCACATAAATCACCTGATTAATCTTGATACTGCCATCTTTGCGCTCTTCCCAGCTTTCAGTTTCCACCGTCAGTGCATAAGGCAGTTCTTCACGCAGCTTAAAGAAGCATTTTTCACGTGTGATCTCCGATGCCATCAACCGTTCCGGCGCATCGGTCAGCTGGTCTTCGGGGTAGAGCCACGGCCCTTCCGGCACGCTCTCGGCTACATAATCTTTCACATCGCTCACCCCTTCGCCTTTTAAGGCGGAAATCATGAATATATGGCTAAAACTATAGAGTTCTTGCGCTTCTGAGGCCAGTTCCAGCAACACTTCTTTTGCCACCGTGTCGATCTTGTTGAGCACCAAAGCCGCAGGCTTACCCATGTCTTTCAAACGCGTAATCAGCGCTTTATTCTCGTCATCCAACCCACGCTTGGCATCCACCATCACCAGCACGATATCCGCATCGGCCACGCCAGCCCATGCACTGGCCACCATGGCTTTTTCAAACGGTTTTTCGCCCGCATCAAACACACCCGGCACATCAATAAAAATCAGCTGCGATGCATCGTGAATGCAAATGCCCGTCATACGCGCACGTGTGGTTTGCGCTTTGGGCGTAACAATCGCTAGTTTGGTGCCAACCAGATTATTCATCAACGTTGACTTACCCGCATTGGGCGCGCCTAGCAGCGCGATATATCCACATTTTTCCATGGGTTCACAAAACCTTCATTTTCTACTCATGTTGCGTTGCGTTATAGTACACTCATGGCAAATGGCAATACATCAGATACAAAGACTTCAGGTAATGGCGTTGCCTTTGCAGCTGCAGGGCTGACTGCTGTTGGCTCCTATATGGCGCTGGACCATTGGGCACATAATGCCCGTTCATGGAAGGGCGCAATGGTCATCGGCAGCGCATCTGCCTTAGTGCTACTGGTCGCCAAGCATTTGACCAACCTTGCCAAAGACACGCCGCAAACAACACCACGCCCCAGCAGCAACGCACTCGATCAGGCTTATTTCGGCGACGATAGCAACCCGCGCACCTATGTGCAAAGCCTTGATGCGGAACGCGCCCCTATACAAGACGAGCAGCAAATCAGCCGCTAATCTTTTTCCACACTCGCTAACAAGGCCTCCGCAGCATCGCGCTCGCCTTGTTTTTTAGACCCCGCCACTGCTTGCGCGGGCGGATGCCCCTCCACTTCCACACTAATGGTAAATTCCGGCGCATGTGCCGGCCCTGTGTGGCTAACCACGCGGTAAACCGGCAAACCAAGCCCTCGCGCCTGCGCCCATTCCTGCAAGCCTGTTTTCGGGTCTTTGGGTGGCTCACTCACCGCTTCGGCCAGCTTCGACCAGTGCGCATGCACGAATGCTTGTGCTGCTTCCATCCCGCCATCCAGATAAATCGCGCCAATCAGCGCTTCGCACGCATCTTCCAGATTCGACGCATTCTCGCGTCCACCGCATTCTTCTTCGCTGCGGCTCATTTGCAGGCTCTCGCCCAGCCCCAATGTTTTCGCCACCTCGCTCAGCTGCGCACCATTGACCAACGCCGAATGCCTACGCGCCAAATCGCCTTCCTGCTCGTGCGGGTACATGCTATAGAGCAACTCCGCCACCAGCAGCGCCAGCACCGAGTCGCCCAGAAACTCAAGCCGCTGATTATTATACGGCGCATCATCCTCGGTTTTGGCACAGGATGGATGCGTCAGCGCCAAGCGCAGCAATGCATCATCCTTAAAACGGTATGCTATCGCTGCCTCAAACGCGCTATATTCTGATTGCCCCATCAGCCCAACAACTCAAAGAAACGATCGGTACGAATGGCGGACGGCCAGTTCCACACTTCCCACAATTTCGCCTTATCACCATCCCACGAAAACAGAATCAGCTCGGCACGCCCTACCATATTTTCAAACGGCACAAAGCCCACCCCTTCGGCAAAACGGCTATCCACCGAGTTGTCACGGTTGTCGCCCATGGCAAAATAATGCCCTTCCGGCACCACATATTCTTCGGTGTAATCCGCATCCCCCATACGGGTTTCATCCAGCACCATATATTCACGCCCGCTTGGCAATGTCTCGATATAGCGGTTGATGCGGCGCTCCACGCCCCCCTCGCTCACCACACGGTAAGCCTCTGTCGGGGTGCGTTTGACCTGTTCGCCATTCAAAAACAGCACGCCGTCTTTTACCTGCACGCGGTCGCCCGGCAGGCCAATAATGCGTTTGATGTAGTCCACATGCGTATTGCGCGGCAGGCGAAACACCACGACATCGCCACGCTCTGGCGTGTCTGCCCAGATGCGCCCGTCAAAATAATCCACCCACGCCCCAAACGGAAAACTATAGCGGCTATAGCCATAAGACGGCTTGTAGACGAAGATGTAATCGCCTTCCAGCAAGGTCGAACGCATCGAGCCAGACGGGATATGAAACGGCTCCAGCAACAGGCTGCGAAACACCATGGCCAGCGCCACCGCAATCACAAAGGTGCGCGCCAGATCTAAAAACCCTTCCTTATTATTTGGTTTTTCTTTCTTTTTTGGGGTGTCTTCGCTCATATTTCGCTCCATTTCGGCCAGCAGAGTACGGCTTTGCAGGGCTTTTTCAAATGGTTTTTGCAGTTAAACGCATTTTTGCGGTTGCCTGAGTGTAGGCGGCTGGTTATAGTCCCCGCCTGTTCGGGCAGCGATTATACGATGCCTGTTGACCGCGGAGAGTTGGCTATAGTGGTCGCCAGCCTCGCGGCGCCTGAGCGAAACAAATGCTTTCGACCAGGCACTTTAAGACCACATTATGACCGCGGAGAGTTGGCTATAGTGGTCGCCAGCCTCGCGGCGCCTGAGCGAAACAAATGCTTTCGACCAGGCAACTATAGACCACATTATGACCGCGGAGAGTTGGCTGAGTGGTCGAAAGCGCTCCCCTGCTAAGGGAGTATACCCATATCCGGGTATCGAGGGTTCGAATCCCTCACTCTCCGCCATTCATATAAGAATGAGATGAGCGCCAACAGGCGCCTTATTTTTATGTGAATAGTGATGCTTGGGATGAGAACGCAGTTCGACGCCGAGCGCAACCGCGCGAGACGGACGAGCAACGCGATGTCAATCCCTCACTCTCCGCCATTTCCATGGTATTTTGCTGTCCTTATAAGTCCGACAATCGTTGTATTTCAAAGGAAAATTCTTTATTATACGTTCCATAGTGTTCGTGAATATTTTTGTAATCTACTCATGTTTTGAGTAAGTTTTGGAGTAGGTTTTCAATCATGTCTGGTTTGAGTGATATTAAAATTCATAAGGCTAAGCCGCAGGATAAGTTATACCGTCTGACAGATAGCAACGGCCTCTGTATCGAGGTTACCCCCAATGCCTGATGATATGGCTTCGGGTGAGTTTGAAAAACTGAAATGGCAGGTTTGCCGATAGAGAAAGAACAAAGAAATGTTTAAGAAAAAAGAAACAAAAACAGACGAACAAAAAATTGAAGAATTATTGTCCAGAGTAAAAATTCATAAGACATGCTCTACTTTATTAGAGTTTTCTACATTGATTAAATTTGGCGGCTTTCTCGCTGGATTGGCATTGTTTTTAATAGCGAATAATCATGATGGCTCATCGAGCGATTCTACGGGGTTTGTGATTTGGGGTGTTGTTGTTATTTTAATGTCAGTATTTCAAGCCGCATTGATAAAAGGATTTGTATTTATGCTATTAAAACTAGACCGCCTCTAAGGTCGTTCATGCACGTTAGGCTGCAAAGCGGTTGCTAATGATCTTAAAGAAATTAAAGTATTGGGTCAGAGGGGAGTGATATGGATGAAGTAGCCAAGAAACCAAAACTTTTAGACAGGGTTATCTAATCGCCTTTTTGAATTGTACCCGTTTATCGATATTCAAGATCACAGCAAGCTCTGGCTTGGAATATCACATTTTTAAAAAAACTGACTGTAATTGGATGCAGACGTACAGCCCTATGCATCAAATGATTGATAATTTCATTGATATTCCAGCTTTCTATTTAAAGCATAGACGGACATGAAGCTTAGCCACCACCACCTCCCCATGTAACGCAACCACGTGTTTTACCAAAGCTTAACCCCCGCTATGCTATGATCCCATAATTGTAACCGCGGGAAACATGACAGACGCACCCAGCAACGTAAAAGACCTGATCCTACGCTCGCTCAACACCGACCATTTTTTGGGACGTGGCGGCAGTGCGACTGTGTTTGCGCTCGACCTGCCGGGCGCCGAAGAGGATTATGTGCTTCGCATCTCGCAAAACGGTACTGTGCGCGACTATGCCGACGGTGTCTATCCACACAACACAACTTACAGCCCGAGCGCTAGACTCAAAGAGAAGCTAGAAAACAGCACCTCCCTCACCCCTGTGAAACGTGTGTTGAGCAAGGCGCATGTGGGCCAGCCGCTGATGTTTTTGCCGGGCGAAATAAGCCACGACGAAGTGCGCCTCAGCATTCGCCGCCGCGAAAAAGGCATTAATCTGGTTGAATGGCTGGTACAACGCGGCGAACAATATTGTAGCCAGTCCTACGAAAATGCCGCCACACTCGCCCATGCCGACCT
Source organism: Rickettsiales bacterium (assembly GCA_002725445.1). Taxonomy (GTDB): domain Bacteria; phylum Pseudomonadota; class Alphaproteobacteria; order Rickettsiales; family UBA3002. Next base: position 2,833 of record PBPD01000049.1, on the reverse strand, counting down.
GCTGCATATATTGAATCAGCAGCCTGAAGAAAATCTGCGCCGCACATTGCATGACCTTTGCCTGAGCGAAGCCAATTCCGTGCTGTGGGACGCAGGCAGCCCTGGCAATGTAATGTTTGACGAGGAGCATGGCCTCAGCACGATTGACCACGCATTTAACGACACAATTCCGCAAAGCGCGATGCGGCAAAGCAAGGCAGACACGCTAAAGGAATTTGACCGTGACAGCCGGTCATTATTCGTGCATTTACTCGCGGCCAAGTCGCTATTGGACGCCTCTACCCCTGAAAATGCCGCCTATTACGACAGAGAACTTCAGACATTTGAAGCGCGCTATAAGGCGATTTGTGATGAAATCAGGGATGAGGTGCAAACCAATAGCCGCAGCGAACTGCGCAAACCCGCATTCAAAACCATTAAAAAGACCGAGGCGATCGCACTGGACGCCCCACCCGCCACCTTATTGCAGGCGTTACGCGGTATCGAAAGCGAAGCATCTATCAATCGCTAGAGGTTAACGGTTCGCCTCCACTTTTTCCAACTTTGCCAATAATTCCAGCACACGCCGCGATGCAGCTTCCACTCGCTCTATTTCAGCCAGCGCATCACTCACTTTGCCCGCGTTATAAAGGCGCACCGCCTCGATGCCACGCGCATGCACTTCCTGATGTGGTTCAATCAACGCTATAAAGTCAGGATTTTGTGTATAACGTGGATCGGTTTGTTTATCGTACCATTTACCAAGGCGACACGCATGATGATCCGCCAGCTCATCTGGATTTAATCCTTCACGTCCCGCGATCATACTTGCTAAGCGCTTTTTCCAAATCACATGATCTGACTGTGCCAACTTAACCACCTTAGCAGGCACATCCAACTCAGCCAGCACTGCAATTTGTGCACTAATCATCTGTTCTACTTTGTCCATAGAATCGACTATACGATCAATTCCCTCCACACTTTGACTGCTGCTACGTGCAATAGACGCAATACCTTCTGCCACTTCATTGGAGGCCTCAGCCTGCTGCTGCAATGTTTCAGCAATATGCGTGGCATTCTCTGTCATTTCGTCGATATTTGTACGAATAACGCCCATCTTGTCGTTTAACTGCTCAATGGTTTCCTCCCCTTTGCCCACAGCCTCTGAGCTGCGGTCCATCGAGCCTAAAATGCCCTGCATCTCTGCTTGCAGCTTATCTATAATGGAAGCAATCTCCTCGGTTGCTCCTGCCGTCTGTGTAGAAAGATTTTTCACTTCTGAGGCCACGACAGCAAATCCACGGCCTGCTTCGCCTGCACGTGCGGCTTCAATGGTAGCATTCAATGCAAGCAGATTGGTTTGAGACGCAATTTTTCTGATACTACCTAAAATATCGCTAATACTATTAGATAGCTCATCGAGTTTATTTACGCGCTCAGCGCTTTCCTGCACACTCTGCGTAATAATTTGCATACGACCTTTTGCATCCAGCGATGCCTCAGCGCCCTCATGTGTAACCTGCTGTACTTCTTTTGCCTGCCGCGAAATATTTTCGCCATAGCTCCCAATCTCTTTAACCGTAGCAGTCATTTCTTCACCGGCAGCAGCGATCACTTGCGCTTTTTCGTCCACGTTGCGCAAGCTATGCAGCAATTGAGCAGAAAAAATGGCGGTTTCATTAGATTCAACCGACAACGCTACCACACGCGATAGGTCAGCCTCTCCTTGCACCTGCAATTTCTTCCGTAGCTGATCAATTTTTGCACCTATTTCGCCTTGAACTGATATCTGTTGTGAATAATTGCCGTTTAGCAAATCATCCAGTGCCAGCACTATTTCGTTATCTTGTTCGCTCACCATTCCTCCAACATAATTACCCTGTATGATATCGGCTCTCAAAGCTCACTTCAAGGTGAAAGCACCAAACGTCACGTCTTGTTACGAAGACAAAAAAAGCCGCCTGAAAACAGACGGCTTTTTCGGTTAACACGGCTAGTGCCTTACATTGCGCGCGCCGTTTTAGCCAAACGCACCAGATTGATGAACTCGGCGCGACAGCCAAACGGGTCGTTGCCTTTGGCCGATTGCGCCAGCTCGATCACATCGTCAAAACTGTAATCACCTGTGTAGGTGCCGCCTTTGAGTAGCTGGCCAAACGCTGCTACCGCTGCGGCAAAGCGCACTTCCTGATCCGCTTGCTGCACCGACTCCAGCATATCGCCTTGGGCAATCGCCTGCGAGATCAGGCGGCTTTTGCTTTCCTCAGGTAGTTTATAACGCAGCTTGAGAAACGCATATTCGCCATTTTTCTCGCCCTGTGCGGCCGCTGGCTGCTTGATATCCTCATCCTGATAACGCAGATCATCCACCATGCGCGCCTCACTACCTGCAGGCGTCAGCTCATAAATCGCGGTCACGGTGTGGCCTGAGCCAATATCGCCCGCATCCACCTTGTCGTTATTGAAATCCTCACGCTTGAGCATGCGGGTCTCATAGCCGATCAGACGGTATTCAGACACATAAGCCGGATTAAATTCGATCTGGATTTTCACGTCCTTCGCAATCGGGTACAAGGTGGAGCTGGCCTCTTCCACCAGCACTTTGCGCGCCTCGTTCAGACTATCAATATAGGCCGCGTTGCCATTGCCATTTTGCGCCAGTGTTTGCATCAGCGCGTCGTTATAATTGCCCTGACCAAAGCCCAGCACCGACAGGAAAATACCGCTATCACGCTTGCGCTCAATGTAGGATTTCAACTCATCGCGGTTAGTGATGCCCACGTTAAAGTCGCCGTCGGTGGCCAGAATCACGCGGTTCACACCGTCTTCGGTATAATTCGCCTCGGCCAGCGCG
>PBPD01000048.1 GCA_002725445.1 Rickettsiales bacterium | reverse complement strand
GTGATGCCGACATAGGCAAGGCGGCGCTCTTCCTCCAGCCCGGTGGTGCCTTTTTCGTCCATCGTGCGTTGTGACGGGAATAAACCTTCTTCCCAGCCAGTGAGGAAGGCGACGTCAAATTCCAACCCCTTGGCGGCGTGCAGGCTCATGATGTTGACCATTTCGGTGGATGCTTCGGTGCCGGCGGTGTCCATCACCAGCCCGACATGCTCCAGAAAGTCCTGTACCTTGGGGAATTCGCCAAGCGCTCGAATCAGCTCGCGCAGGTTTTCCAGGCGGCCGGGGGCTTCGGGTGACTTGTCCTGCTCCCACATGGCGCGATAGCCCGACTCATCCAGCACATTATCGGCCAGCTCGGGCAGGGGTAGCTCTTGCGATTGCAGACGCCAATGGTCGAATTTACCGAGCAATTGCTGCAAAGTGGTCGCGCTTTTGCCTTTTAGCTCGCCGGATTCCAGCATCATTTCGATAGCTTTATACAGCGAGGTGTTATTAGCGCGGGCGGTGGCATGCAGCTTTTCGATGGTGGCCTTACCGATGCCGCGCTTGGGCGTGTTGACGATGCGTTCGAAGGCGAGGTCGTCATTGGGCTGAGCGATCACACGCAGATAGGCGACAGCATCGCGCACTTCCATGCGCTCGTAGAATCGCAGGCCGCCGATCACACGGTAGGGCACGCCAAGCGTGATGAAGCGTTCCTCAAACGAGCGGGTCTGGTAGCCTGCGCGCACCAGCACGGCCATTTCGTCGAGCGATATGCCATCGCGCTGGAATGCTTCAATTTCTTCGCCGACAAAGCGCGCTTCTTCGCCGTCATCCCATATCGACTTAATCCGGACTAATTCGCCGTCGGATTCGTCAGTCCATAGCGTTTTGCCCATGCGCCCCTTGTTATGCGCAATGAGGCCGGATGCGGCGGCCAGAATGTGAGGGGTGGAGCGGTAGTTGCGTTCCAGCCGTATGATTTTGGCTTCGGGGTAGTCTTTCTCAAATTTGAGGATATTGCCGACTTCCGCACCGCGCCAGCCATAGATGGACTGGTCGTCATCGCCGACGCAACAGATATTCTTATGGCCGATGGAGAGCAGGCGTAGCCAGAGATATTGTGCGATGTTGGTGTCCTGATACTCGTCGACGAGGATATATTTGAAACGATGCGTGTATTCGTTGAGAATATGCTGGTGCTCGGTAAATAAGCTCAGGCAATGTAGTAGCAGGTCGCCGAAATCCATGGCGTTCAGGGTTTTCAGGCGGTGCTGGTAAATAGGGTAGAGGCGGTAGGCCAGCCCGCCCGTGCCATCCTCACTGTGGGCGGCGTCCAGCTTTTCGGGTGTTAAGCCTTTATCTTTCCAGCTTTGGATGACTGACATGAGCAGTTTGGCGGGATAGCGCTGGTTGTCGATATTCTGCTCGCTGATGATCTGTTTGAGCAGGCGAATCTGATCGTCCGCGTCCAGAATGGTGAAGTCTTGCGAAAAGCCGATAAGCTCTGCATGCCGTCGCAGAATCTTTGCGCCGATGGAGTGGAACGTGCCCAGCCATGTGCCAGAGGCGGTGGGTGGGGTGTCCTCGTCCCCGTGATGGAGCAGTTTTTCCACCCGCTCTTTCATCTCATTAGCGGCTTTGTTGGTAAAAGTTACAGCGAGAATCTGACCGGGGAAGGCTTTGCCCTGCATAATAATGTGGGCGATACGCGTAGTAAGTACGCGGGTTTTGCCTGTGCCTGCGCCTGCCAACACCAGCACGGGGCCATCTACTGCTTGCACCGCACTTTGCTGCTCGGGATTGAGCGCGCTAAGATATGGTGGAAGAGTTGCCTGTGCTGTGCTAGAATTAGTTGTGGTTGTAATTGTGTCGTCGAGCATAGGGCAATGATTAAAAACGATTCGGTGGATATAGACAAGAGCGAACTGGTAATTCGGGACGCGAATGAGGATGATATCCACAGTTTAATGGCGTTGGTGCAGGAATTAGCTTCGCATGAAGGCGAAGAAATTACCGTGCAGCCAGCCGCATTACAGCATGCGCTGACCAGTGGCAAAGCGCCAGAGCTTCAATTTATTATCGCTGAGTTGGCGGGTGAGCCGATTGGCTTTGCTATGTGCTATCCGGGCTTTGACCTGGGCTCAGGGGCGCATGGAATGCATTTGGGTGATATTGTGGTGCGCGATGAATACCGTCGCCAGGGCATCGGTAAGATGCTGCTGAGCACAGCCGCACAACGTGCGCTGAAACTTGGTGGTGAGTGGATGTCGTTCACGGTGCTGCACAATAATGATTCCGCGGAACGCTTTTACCGCAATTTGAATGCGGTGGCGGTGGAAGTGAACTTTTATGCGTTCGGTATGACGCAGTTGAGCGAGCTCGCCACACTCGAATAAAAATACCATATATGATATGATACAATTTTATCTAAATCTTGTTTAGCTAGGCAGGATACGTTACAACATACGGTATTAAGGACGAATGACTCGCACTAAGGACTATTTTATGCAGCGCATCATACGGATTACGCTAAGCCTTTTTATTTCCGTAGCTCTGCTATCTACGCCAGCCATGGCAAACCCAAAATATGCTGGTTTGGTGATGGATGCGGATACGGGCGAGGTGCTTTATCAGGATAATGCAGACGCACGTCGCTATCCGGCATCGCTTACCAAAATGATGACGCTCTATTTGCTGTTTGACGCGCTGCGTCAGGGCGATGTGAGTATGCGCACGCGCATGCCCGTGTCGGCAAAGGCAGCAGCCCAACAGCCTTCCAAGCTTTATCTGAAACAGGGAGAGTCGATCTCGGTTGAGGATGCGATTAAGGCGTTGGTGGTGAAGTCTGCCAATGATGTGTCGATTGTGGTGGCAGAATATCTCGGCGGATCAGAATGGAAGTTCGCGCTGGATATGACCAACAAAGCCCGCGAGCTTGGTATGCGTCACACCGTGTTCCGCAACCCGCATGGTCTGCCCGATCGCAAGCAATACACCACAGCGCGCGACATGGCGAAGCTTGGTATCGCTTTGCGTCGTGATTTCCCGCAATATTACCATTTCTTCAAATATGACCGCTTTACCTGGAATGGCAAAACCATTACCGGCCATAACCGTGTGTTGAAGCGCTATGACGGGGTAGACGGTATCAAAACCGGCTATATTAATGCCTCAGGATTCAATCTGGTGACCTCGGTGCGTAAAGACGGATATAATCTGGTAGCCGTGGTGATGGGCGGCAAGACTAGCCGTAGCCGTGATGACCATATGGTTGATTTGATTGACCGTAGCTATACACGTTTGGCGCAACGCGGCGATCGCCCACGTGCCTTTGCCAGTGCTGCGCCTAAGCCTATTTTGCGCCCCAGCGGTGTTGCGGCGAATGTAGCGGCGGCGGCAGCGCCTGTGAAGGTGGCAAGTGTGTCGCGTGCGGTCGTGCCTGCATCGGCCGTGGAGGCGGTTGTGCAAGAGAAGCCTAAGCAGTTCATTCGTTTTATTTCTGACCCAGAGCCACAAAAAGCGGAGCCTTCAGCGCCTAAGCCTGCGCCGAAAAAAGCGATGAAAGCGCCTCCGGGCACGTTGGAATTCCAACTGGCTAGCCTGCAATCTTCCCGTTCGGCCAAAGACATTGTCGAAGGTTGGGGCATTCAGGTCGGGGCTTTCCGCAGCGAGCAGGATGCGCTGAAAGCAGCGGCAAAGGCCGTGGAGTTGGCGCGTGACGCATTGCAGGACTCTAAGGTGGCTATTACCGATAGCGGTAGCAGCAATCGCAGTGTGCACCGTGCACGCCTAGCCAATTTGTCGGAGTATGAGGCAAAATCGGCCTGTAAGAAGCTACAAGCGCATAAAGAGGCGTGTTTTGTCTTCCGTTTGGATGGTGAGCGCAGCTTGTAAGCCGCTTCTGGGCTAAATGAGGGTTGTACTAGCCTTTCCTTCATAAAAGCTTCACAAAACTTCTTAACCTTTTGTTAGGGTTTTGCTGTATAATGAAGGGGAAAGGAAAGTTATGTTTGGTCACATTTTAGGTGCAGCATTATACGCCACAGCGCAAGTATCGAAAGGCTGTGAGGATGCATGTGCCATAGGTGGCGCTCCCCCGATTTTTGGTAGTGCATTCGGTGCGTTAAGCGAAGCGTGTGAGCGCAGCGCGAATGGCTTTATGGATGCTGACAAAGCCATTTTTGGCGGTGCAAGTGCAGCCATTGCCGACACGGGGCAGTCTATTAGCGCAGGCGTAGGCAACTTCTTTTCAGGCCTGAACCCACTTAGCCGCGATGGCGGTGTTTCACAACAATTGGAAGTGGGTATTCAAGGGCCATCACAGCCTGAGGTTCAACAGCCAGGCGTGGACGTGTCGCAAGCGCAGCGTGAATTGCACGATGTTGATCCGTGTGAGCTGGGGTCGTTGTCGCCATCTTGCGTAGGCGTTAGTCAGGACGGACACTCTCTCGGCCTCTAATCTCTCTTTTTCTCTTTAATTATGTAGTTATTTATAGCGCGTGCGCTGTAATGGTGCGCGTAAAAAAATGGCGTGCCTTGCGACACGCCATGACTGCTTGGATAGTCCTTTGATCTATTAGAATGGTGATATGATGTCGATCGCTTGCGTGCCCCAGCGTGGTTGCTGGCGTTCGCTTAGCTGACCGCGGCCACCATAGGTGATGCGCGCTTCGGCGATTTTGGAGGAATCAATCGTGTTATCCGACTCAATGTCCTCTGGGCGAATCACGCCCTTGATGCCGATTTCGCGCACTTCAAAATTCACCTGAATTTCCTGACTGCCATCAATCACCATATTACCGTTAGGCAAAATCTGCGTTACGATAGCGGCGACTTGCGTGGTAATCTTTTCCTCACGCTCAATCTCGCCAATGCCTTCATTGTCGGCCGAGGTGTTAACGCTGAATAGATTCTCACCGCTGGGTAAGAATTTCGAGCCTATCCAGCCTACCGTTGGCATAGGCACGTTTTCGTTCGTACTACGCTCCAGCAAGGTTTCGTTATCGACTTCTGCCTTGTCGTTTATCTCTACGCGTACGCGCAGAATGTCGCCTACACGGGCGGCGCGCTGGTCGCGGAAGAAGGCGCGGGCACCCGGCTGCCATAGCGAGTTGGCATATTTTGCCGACTCAGGCTCTGGATCGGGCAGGGGCCATGTGAGGGGTTTATAGTCTGGGCGTACATGCGGGTTTTCTACCTGCGCCAAGGGCGGCGCTTTACCGATGTTGCTCAGCTTATCAATCTTCTGACTGCATGCGCTAAGCGTCAGTGCAGCCAGCGCGATGGTTATATAGGTGGTCGTCTTTTGCATTGTCATTATCTCCTCGGGTTCACCGGCAGGTGGTTTAACGAGCTGATTCTTACTTCGTTGGCTGATATGACTTCAGCTTGCACGATAACATGACTGTCCGTGTTGCGCACACGCACCAGCTCGCCTTTGCCGGCTTCGTCCAGCACTTCGCCCATGGTACGGATGGTCATGTATGGTGTGTGATACTCCATTTGCACCAGATCGCCGCGTTCCATCACACGTGGTGAGGTCACCTCGGCGGTGCGGATGGGGCGATTGGGGGAAATGGTGCGTCGTGGCGATTTGCCATACAGACGCGACGGATCCGTGATGGTGTCTTTGCGCAGGCGGTCGAGCGGGAATTCTACCCAGTCGATGTCTGCCTCTTCAATCACGTCGGACGCATGCAGACGACTTACCAACACCGGCACTTCGATCAGCTCGTCATAACGGCCACTGACCGCTATGCTCTCTACCAATGAATCGCCATACATTACGTTCACGTCGGCTTGCCAGCGCGATGATGTCGCCTCATAGTCGAGCGCGGCAATCTCAAAGGAAACCGGCTTGCCACTGCGATAGACCACATTGTTATTGTGCCCTATAAGCATGGTTTCCACTTTTTCGCCTGCGCCCAATTGCGCCAGCTCTTCTGCCACTTTTGCTTCAACATCGTTGGTGGTGATGCGAAAGCTGGTGGAAGGTTGAGCCGCCACACTGAGAGGGATAGCCACGCATAGTAGCGCGCCTATCCAGCGTAATGTGTGTTGTATCATCGTCGTCATGTTATTACGTCCTTTGCTTTATTCAGCTACGGTCTGATGCCGTTTGTTACGCTGACTGGTTCAATGCTTGCAGCATTTCATCCGATGCGGTGATCACTTTCGAGTTCATCTCGTAGGCACGTTGTGCCACGATCAGGTTGGTGATCTCCGTTACCGGATTTACGTTCGAGTTCTCCAGATAGCCTTGCAGAATGGTACCCACGCCATCTTCACCTGCAATACCCAGAATAGGGTCGCCCGATGCGGCGGTTTCTAGGAACATATTGTCACCGATGGCTTTCAGACCCGGTGGGTTGATGAAGGTGACGACTTCCAGCTGGCCAAGGTTGGCTGGGTCAACCTGCCCATCAATGGTGACTTCCACTTCGCCCGAGGCGTTGATGGAAATGTCGATTGCATCATCGGGCACAGCAATCGCTGGCTGAACGATATAGCCGTCCATAGTTACGATTTCACCGTCCGGGCTCAGTTTGAATGCGCCGTTACGGGTGTAGCCGATGTCTCCATCAGGCAGTTCCACCTGAAAATAACCATTGCCCTGAATGGCGACATCCAGCGCGCCTTCAGTCATTTTCACGGTGCCTTGTTCGGTGTTACGGTAGATCGCACCGGTTTTTACACCCAGACCCAACTGCACACCGGTTGGCACGATGGTGCCCAGATCGGAAGAGTTGGTGCCCACGCGGCGCAGCTCTTCATAGATCAAATCCTGAAATTCGGCGCGCTGCGACTTGTAGCCGGTGGTGGTTTGGTTGGCCAGGTTGTGCGATGTCACATCAACATTCAGCTGTTGTGCCTGCATCCCCGTGGCTGCGATATCAAAAGACCTCATCATAGTGGTGGCTCCTTACTTGTCTTTCTAATTACTTCCCTGCTTTGGTGTAGGTGTTACCTGTCTTGCGCTCCAGATCATACATCACCTCAATAAATTTAGCGGTGCTGCTGGTGGCGCGCGACAATTTGGTTATTTGCACCATTTCGCCAATAGCGTTCACGTTCGACTTCTCCAACGTACCATGCAAGAGTCGTGCCTCGGCTTGTTCAAGGGCTGGTTGGTCGGTTTCGTATAGGGTGGCGTTCAGGCGTTTCATGCTCTGCTCATCGGCAAATTCTACTACGCCAACCTGTCCGCGGTCTTCGCCTTCATTGACCGAAATAACCCCGTTCTCGCCTACGCGGATGTTAGTGTCACCTTGTTCGAACACGATCGGCTGGCCGTCGGGGCTAAGCACAGGGAAACCCTGTTGTGTTACCAGCGTGCCAGCTGGATCCAGCTGAAAATTACCTGCTTTGGTGTAGCGAACGCCCTGGGGCGTCTCCACCTGAAAATAACCCGGGCCGCTAATCGCCATATCAAATGGATTGCCCGTCACATTCAACGCGCCGCGGCTTAGGTTGCGATAGGACGAGATGTCCTGCGCAAATGCCATCTTGTTGCGGTTGCCGTCATCCACCAGATAATCGGTGAACATCATATGTTCTGAGTTAAAGCCTGTGGTGTCAGCATTAGCAATATTGTTAGCTGCCACATCCATTTTACGGAATTGTGCGAGCTGACCCGAAAGCGAGATATATATACTATTATCCATGGTTACAAAGCCCCGTCGTTGTCGTTCGCTCACTAACAATGCATGTTCTGTGCCAGCGGGTAATGTGTTGAATTATAAGCATATGGGCGCGGCGTGTGCTGAGGG
>PBPD01000047.1 GCA_002725445.1 Rickettsiales bacterium | reverse complement strand
TTCGACAGCTCAACATTCTCGGCAAATGTTTTGTTTGCGTAGTTCACCATTTCAGCACCCAGCGACTTCGAGGCGTTAGCCGCGATATTGCCACAATTCACAGCCGCTTCTACATTCTCACGACTCATTTCAAATGCGTCGTTCAGCGACTTGGTTGCCTGATCAGCCGACTTCGCCAACTGCTCCGAACCTTCACGGGTCATCGCAAATACGTTCTCACCAGCTGCGGGCATTTCTGGCATCGCGTTACCGAAGAAATTGCGCACCACATCCGTGCTCATCTGCATGATGTCATCTGCAGCGAATTGCGCGGTCTTGGTTGCAGCTTGCGTTTGTGTCTTTGCAGACTGGGTTGCTTTTTGTGTTGCACGCTTTGCAGCCGTCGTCGTTTTACGCTTGGTTGCAGTTGTACGTTTCACACGTTTGGCAGATGTACCACTAGCCGTTTTTGGCTTTGCTTTAACTGCCGATTTTTTTGTCGTTTTAGTCATAGCTAAACATTCCTTCTTCTCATTCCACTCACACTCGTTTTGTGTGCACTGCAACATACATACTGTTTTTTTTTGCACAAGTCAAGCCCTACTGGCAATGTATGCTAAAAAGAAACATTCCAAAAGTTACAGAGATATAAAAGTAAAATGCGTTTGCGCAGCGCACAAATTTAATCTAATAACGCTGCTCTGAATTCGGGTTCGCTCGTGGTTTCAGCCAACCATATTCCCATAAAATGGGTGGCAAAATCACGCCCCTCTACAACACCCGTTTCTTCTCCGTTATAGGAAAAGATCACACCTTCTTTCGGCATATAGGTTGCGCGGATAGTGTCACCATCTTCGACATCGCGAAACACACGTTCCAGCTCTGTTTGCCAATGTGCAAATTGTGCCTCATCGGCTTGCTGGTTTTCACGGATTTCAGCAATGGATCGTTCTGCCAAACTTTCCTTATCAAAGGACATCAAATAATGCAGTTCCAGCGCGTGCGGCTTATCGGCTGAATACTCTCCCGCTTCTGCCCAGAGATACCCGTTATAGACATCAAACAACACATAACCAAGCGTCGCCTCGCCCACTAACTGCATGCTGACATCACGCACGGTAATCGTGTTGGGAACAGACGCTGCGAAGCTAACCGAAACCATGCAGTACGATAGCAAAAACAGAAATGTTTTTTTCATCAGCTGATCCTTTTCGCCAGTGGAAGATAGGCCCATGTAGGCAGTGCCCGCAGCAGTTTCATGCTGTAGGTAAAGAGTTTGGGGAAATGAATTTCAAACCGATCGCTTTCCAAACCATCGGCGAAGAGCGCACCGGCTTTTTCTGCCGAAATACGCATTGGCATGCTGAAGTCGTTTTTATCCGTCAGACGGGTTTTTACAAAGCCCGGGCTCACCATTTGCACCTCAATGCCATCGTCGGCGAGTTCGGCATAAAGCGCCTCGCACAGATTGATAAGCGCTGCTTTTGTTGGCCCGTAAGCTAGCGAGCCTGGCAGACCTCTATAGCCCGCCACACTACCGACAATAACAATGCGGCCGCGCTTGCGCGCACGAAAATACGGCACGATAATATCGAGCCAGTTATAGATGGAACGCAAGTTGATATCGATCGTGCGCAGGCAATCTTCCAGTTTCATATCACGCGCATGCATCGGCTCGTAATAGCCCACATTGAAAATCGCTACATCACATGCGTTCCATGCTTTATCGATTGCAGTAAAACTTTCGGTAAGTGTGCCCTGATCGGTTACATCTGCCGGTAAAACGAGATGGTTATTTTCAGACAATTCATCTCGCAATGAGGCCAAACGTTCTTCACTGCGCGCACTTAACGCTACATGCGCACCGCGTTTGTCGAGCTCTTGTGCAAGTGCGCGGCCAATGCCTTCACTCGCTCCCATCAACCAGATATGTTTATTGTTCAAATCCATTATTTCTTATGAAACCCTATGGTTATATCGGCCACGTGAATGCCGTATTTATACATGGCGGTACGGTTGATCAGATAGTTATCGCTGACGCGGTACATCCAGTCATCCATGGTAAAGGTCATGGCGCTACCATCACGTTCGCGCTCCAGTGTGTACTGCATGTTTAGCGCATTGCCATATTGTTTGCCTTCCGCCGTGCCAATGACATCCCCTGCCGTACCTGTGAAATTATGCGCGTCCTCCACATCAAGATGCCATATGCGTGTTTCGGTACTGCCGTCATCAAACACAAAGCGTTCATCCAGCACACCTTTATTGCCATCCCAGCTACCGGTAACATCAGCGGTAAAATGCGACACCGCCTCCCCTGTAAAATCCTGTATCACCCCGAAGGCGACGAGTTCGCCATCAAAAAACTCACGAATATCGAGCGTGGGAGTAGCATCTGCGTAGTCTTCCACGCTTGGAGCACAGCTGACCAATAGCAGGCACCCCACACATATTAAGCCACGTAACATCATGAAGACTCCTCTTTAAACGTTCGATCAAGCGGACTGCGCCATAGCACCCACACAGCCAATAGCTTCAACACACATGGCCACAAAGCATAGGCATAGGCTACGTGACGCAATGCATCGTCCGTGTTATCGCCCGACGGGTCATAACCCAACCATGCAAGTGCCGGCAGTGCGATGCCTGCTGAAAGCGCAAAGGTAAGTTTCCAGATCACGTTCCAGACGCCATAGTAAAACCCGCTGCCCTGCCCTTTTGACTCGGCAACGTCTGCCATCATGGCAGGTGGCAATGCAAGGTCTGCTCCCAAAGCCGCGCCAACCACTATGCACACAATATAGAAATATTCTGCATCGCCCTGCCCTAAGAACCCAGCAGGGAAAAACACCAGAACAGACAAGCTGAGTGACCACATGAGCGCTTTCTTACGGCCCACTTTTTCCGATAATTTCACCCATAACGGCATGGCCAGCACACCGGCCAGAAAATACAGCAGCAGGAAAATGCCCTCATTACTTTTGGCTACTAGCACATCCTCAATGTAGAACAGAATGAGGGTGGCGGGCACAGAATTTGCCAAGCCATTCACCAGCAAAAATGCAATCATCCAGCGCAATGGTTTATTCTGCCACGCGGTGCGCAAATTGTCAGACCAGTTGCCCGGCGAGCTATCCGAATCATCCTGCTGTGATATTTTTTTCACCCGCGCCAGCGTAAGCGATATGATCGGAATTAAAAGTAGTGACAGCACCGCCATAGCCGCACCAAACGCCAGCAAACCACGGTCATTACCCAGCCATTTATCGAGCAAACCGGGGGCTGCTGAAGCCACCATAATACCAATAAGAATGCCACCTTCGCGCCATGCATTAATGCGCCCACGTTCTTTATAATCATGCGACATCTCTGCGCCGAGTGCATAATAATTAACGGCGAGCATACTGTAGGCGGTGTAAAGCAGCGTGATGCTTGCCACCAGCCACCACAGAATATGCTTCTCTACCAACGGTTCTACCAGCAAGAACATCGCCACACCAAACACCGGCAGCGACCAGCCCAGCATGCGTGTTCGGCTAACACCTCTTTGGCTCAGCCTGTCGCTCCATAAGCCAAGGAGTGGGTCTTGCACCGTGTCAATGATGCGCACAGCCAGCAGCACCACTCCCAGAAGCGCAAGGTCGATGCCGAATTGCGACGCATAAAAATGTGGTATGTGAATATAGATAGGCAGCCCTGCTGCTGCCAATGGCATGGCGATAGCGCCATAAGCGAAGAGTGTGCGTTTTTTTACCGGAGCGCTAGGCATGCACCAACTCTACCTGCACCACACTGGTGCGGCTGGCTGCAAACGCCCCAATGCAGCAACTGAGATAAAAACGCCAACTGCGCAAAAAAGCATCCGAATAGCCGAGCCCTTTAATGTCATCAACCTTGTCGTCCAGCACATGCAACCAGCGGCGCAATGTTTCGGCATAGTCCTGCCCGAAATGGAATACCTCTTTGCATTTCAGGCCAGCGGACTCCACCTCTTGTTTCAGGCGTTCCACCGAGGGCAGCATGCCGCCCGGGAAAGTGTAGTGACGAATGAAATCACTACGCTGACGGTAATCGTCAAACAAGCTGTCATCGATAGTAATGGTCTGCACAATGGCTTTGCCTGAATCTTGCAACCGCTGCTTGATGGTATTGAAATAGGCTGGCCAGTATTTCTCGCCCACCGCCTCGAACATTTCGATCGACACGATATAGTCAAATAGACCCGTCACATCGCGGTAGTCCTGCATGCGCAGTTCCACCTTGTCGTCCAGGCCTTGCTCGGCCATGCGGTTTTGCGCAAAGTTATATTGCTCTTGCGATATGGTAAGCCCTGTCACATGATGCTGGTGTTTGGCGGCCTCTTCTGCAAAGCCACCCCAGCCACATCCAATCTCGAGCACTTCGGCGTTTGGCTTGTCCATCTTGCCAATGATACGCTCGTATTTTGCGCGCTGCGCATCCTGCAATGGCATGGCATTACCCTCGCTGAAAAGCGCAGACGAGTAGGTCATGCTCTCATCCAGCCAGAGGCTATAGAATGAGTTCCCCACATCGTAATGCGCCTTAATATTGGCGCGGCTTTGCTGCTTGGTATTACGACGCAGCCAATTCACAATGCCAAACAGACGGCGCGTCACCCATGTGCCATGGCACAAATCGCTCACCTCTTCCATGTTATGGACGAAATAAGTCATCAGCTCTGGCAGATCTGTGGTGGTCCATTTCCCGTCAATATAGGTTTCGCCAAAACCGATATCGCCGCGCCATAACGATTGCTTCAACGTATCCCAATGATGGATATGCAGATCAGCGGATGGGCCTTCTTTCTCGCCCTCGAAATGATGCACCTCACCTTCCGGCGTGGTCAATTTCAATGTGCCGTAAGGTGCGCTCTGCAACGTTTTCATTAAACCGCGCACATAAAACGGGGTTAGGTTTAGGATGGCCATTTAGTCACTCCTGCTTCGGGGGCATCGGGCTTGGGGAAATGCTTCACACCTTTCCACCATAAGCGCAATGCCTGCCAATGAATTAAAACAATCACTTTAATACTTACCAGCGGCACCTGCCAAAAACTCTGCCACAAACGACGCTGTGTTAATGATTTGCGCTTACCCACCACCGAGGTGAGCAAGGTGCGTCCGTATTCTTCGGTATGGTAATCTATCCAAATACCCAGCTTCTCTTTTTGCCATGCAAAACGGAAACGATATAATCCCTCCACTTGCAAAAAGGGCGACACATGAAATTGCTTGTCGGCTTCAATCCAGTCGTCGGCGGAAAACTCGCCACCGTTTTCTGGCAAGAGCAGGTATGAATGGGTTTCACCAAATGTATTATTCACTTCTGCAATGACGGCGCGCAGTTTTTCATCTTCATCAACGCACATCCAAAAGCTAACGGGATTAAACACATAACCAAGCACACGCGGCATGGTCACCAGCCAGATAGACATCGCATGATGATCCACCCCGTAGCTCTCCAGCATGTTGCGCGCCCATTGGCGGCAATCTGAACCATCACGCGCACCATGGTCGCGGTCATAAAAACTCAGCAGGTTGAATCGGTTGATGCCAAACAGTCGCCAGCGTTTCATATCTTCCAGTGCACGCACTGGCAACATCAGGTAATAGACGCCATAGGTGAACTGATTCACTTTAGGCGCAGTACGCTTATGCATCACTTGGGCGTGCATCACTTGCGGCTGCTCTACCACGGCACTTTTGCTCCCAGCGATTTTGCCACATGCACAGCCGATTGCAGGCCATCCTCATGAAAACCATAGCGCTGCCACGCGCCACAAAACCAAATATTATTTT
>PBPD01000046.1 GCA_002725445.1 Rickettsiales bacterium | reverse complement strand
CTTGCCCAACTCGCGCAGGCGGCGCACATTGCGCTTGCGTCGTGCGCTAATGCCACCTTGCGTCCAGCTATGCTCGGCTTCTACTTTCTTTTGCAAATTATGCAGTGCCCGTGCTTCCTGCTCGACATGCTTTTCCATCCATTCCTCGAAGCCGCCATAGCCTGTGGGGCACACTTTAATGTCGCCGCGATCCAGCCAGAACACTTTGCGGCTGATATTGGCAAGGAAGGTACGGTCGTGGCTTACACAGATAAGCGCACCGCGATAGGACTGCAAATAGCCCTCCAGCCATTCAATGGCGGTAATGTCCATATGGTTGGTCGGCTCATCCAGTAGCAGAATATCAGGTTCCATTACCAAGGCCCGCGCCAGTGCCGCCCGCCTTTTCTGCCCGCCCGACATCGTGTCCATAATGGCGTTAGGGTCAAGCTCCAGCGGGGCAATGACGATGTCGGCAAGGTAATGATTTTCTTCTGTACGCTCTTTAGGAGATAGCCCGGACATAACGAAGTCGTGCACATTCTGCCCTTTGGCGTGCTCTACTTTTTGTTCGAGATATCCGATGCTGGTGCCCGGATACACAAAGCGCTTGCCGCCATCCAGCTCAAGGTCTTGCGTCATCAGGCGCATCAATGTGGTTTTGCCCGCCCCGTTCTTGCCTACCAGACAAATTTTATCGCCTTCTGTGATGTGCATATCCAGCCCTTCGAACAATGGTTTTCCACCAAATGTCAGGTGCACATCTTCAAGGCTGAGGAGTAAGCGGTTTTGCATGGGCGCAGTCATAGCCGCACACAGGCCGATACACAACTTATCTTTTTCATATGCGCCTTTGTTTTTATGTTCTCTTTTTTATGCCCTTTGATACACTGTTTTTATGCACACAGATTATACCCAGCCAACCAACCTTTCCGAAGCAAAGCAGCAACAGCAAACACTACGCGAACGTGTGACTACCACGCCTTACGATGGCGATTTGCGATATGTTGGCGGCATTGACGTCGGCTATAACAAACAACTCGGCATGGCGCAGGCCTCGTTGGTGGTGATGGATTGGGAAGAGCTGGAAGTGGTAAGTGAATATACCGCTCGCCTGCCAGTCGATTTCCCCTATGTGTCGGGGTATCTTTCCTTTCGCGAAATTCCAGCCGTGCTTGCAGTGCTAAAACAGTGCAACCCCCTGCCCGACCTGCTCATGCTGGATGGACAGGGTGTGGCGCACCCACGGCGATTGGGCATCGCATCGCATTTGGGCGTATTATTGGATATGCCAACCATTGGGGTCGCTAAATCACGTTTATGTGGGCACTATCCAAAACTCAATGACGATAAGGGGGCGAAAGTAAAGCTGACGGAAGGCGATGAATTGTTAGGTTATGTGCTGCGCAGTCGTGCGAATGTGAATCCACTCTTCATTTCGCCTGGCCATAAGGTCGGGTTTGAGCAAGCGGTTGGTTTGGTGGAGTATTGTCTGACCAAATACCGTTTACCAGAGCCAACGCGCTTGGCAGATAAGCTGTCTAAATGGTCATGCGCGCCCGCAGCCGTTGCATAAGCTGTAAAATTTGTTATCTCTAGTCCCCATTCAACACTGAGAGGCATCATGACCCAAGGCTTAGTTCGTACTGCAGAAGAAAAGACTCCCATTATTCCCCTTATTACCGATCAACTGAGTGATTGGCTGGCGCACGAACCAGCCGCAACACAACACTGGGTGCGTGCGCATAATTTCAAAGCCGATGCCGACACATTTTTGGTGGTGCCGGATGATGAGGGCAATGTGCGTTATGTGCTGGCGGGGGTGAGAGAGCCATTGCACATTTGGTCGCTTGCGTATTTGCCGCTGCAATTGCCTGCCGGCACCTATGCCATTCAGGCGGACTGGGATGCGCAAACGCTGCAAGAAGTGACTATTGGCTGGGGGCTCGCCTGTTATCAGTTTGACCGTTACAAAAAAATGGACGCACCCGCTGCGCTATTAAAGCTGGATGATGCGGTGGATGCAGATCACATCTTCCGTGTGACAGATGCTATCTATCTGACGCGCGAATTGGTGAATGTGCCCGCAGAGGATATGGGGCCTTCGCATTTGGCTGTTGTGGCCAAAGAAGTAGCCGACACATGCGGCGCTGAATACCGTGAAGTTGTGGGCGATGATTTGCTAAAAGAGAATTATCCGGCGATTCATGCGGTAGGACGTGCTGCAGCGAATAAGCCGCGCCTGATTGATGTGCGTTGGGGGAATCCTTCTCACCCCAAATTGACACTGGTTGGTAAAGGCGTGTGTTTTGACACAGGCGGTCTGGATATCAAACCCTACAGCTCGATGAAGCTGATGAAAAAAGACATGGGCGGTGCAGCGCTGATGCTTGGGCTCGCGCAGTTGATTATGCAGTCTAAACTGCCTGTGCGGTTGCGGTTGCTGATACCTGCTGTGGAAAATAACATTGATAGTAATGCTTTTCGCCCGCAGGACATTCTCTCCACGCGCAAAGGGCTTACCATCGAGGTGGGTAGCACCGATGCGGAAGGCCGTCTGATTCTGGCGGATGCGCTCGCAGAAGCGGATGAGGAAAAGCCAGATCTTTTGATTGATGCAGCGACACTGACTGGCGCTGCGCGTGTGGCGCTGGGGGCAGAGCTGCCTGCTTTGTTCGCCAATGATGATGCAACGGCGATGGAAATTCAGCAAACCAGCATGGATGTGTTTGATGCATTATGGCGCCTGCCACTGTGGGAAGCATACGAAGAGAATATAGACAGCCCTGTGGCTGATGTTGCTAATTCCCCTTCAACCAGCTTTGGCGGCGCCATTCATGCAGCATTATTTTTGCAGCGTTTTGTCGAGCACGCGGCTGCATGGGTCCATATTGATACAATGGCATGGAACCTTAAAGCGCGGCCCGGTCGCCCTGCAGGAGGTGAGGCTTTTGGGCTACGCGCGCTTTATACAATGTTAGCAGAGCGCTTTAAGGGCTAAAAACGCTGGTCATTGCGTGCCTGCTGGCTTATGTTATGGGTATGGATACGCAGATGAACACACTTGACGCATTAGGTTTTTGGGCAAAAATTGTGCAGCGTGGCTTGCGTGAATTGCCCTATGACTTATCGTCACGCCAAATGGGGGTGATGCTGAGCGTATATTTGACCCCTCCTCCCCATACTATCCGCAATTTGTCAGAACGTTTGGGTGTGTCGAAGCCGGCTATTTGCCGTGCGGTCGATGCGCTTTCGGCGGTTGATTTGATTCGCCGTAAGAAAGACGATGATGATCGTCGCAATGTGCTGATTCAGCGCACCGTGACTGGGTCTGTGTTCTTGAGCGATTTTGCAGATATCATCATGCAGGAAAATGACGGCGCAGCATTCTTGGCTAAAGCAGAAGACGCAAAAACCGCCGCTTAATTATCCCCCTAAATGGGTAAAAATTGCCTATATAGCGATAAAAAATATTTGGCGCTTTAAAGCGTTTTGCCGTCGAATGGCGAAATTTTATTATTTATTTCAATTATTTATTGCAAGCCAAGCAGCATAAAAGTGCCATAAATTTTTTTCTTGTTTGCCTGGCAAATATATGGCATTTTATGCGTACTGGGTAAAAAATTCCCCATGTTAATAAAAAATTAAGGTTATAATGTTTATATCTTCTACCAGGCCCTTCTCGCACATCATGCATAGTTAATGCATCTCTGGGTATCATGTAGGAGCTAACAGACGAGGAAACGCTATGAACGCAATGGTTCAATCCCTGAAGGAGCTCAGCCAAGTTAAACTCGCCGCTATGATCGGTACGGCTGTGGTGCTGATTGGCTTCTTTATCTTTTTATCCTTGCGTATTTCTTCGCCTGTTATGGCGCCTCTTTATACTAATGTGCCGGTTGAGGATGGTTCGTCGATTGTGGCGGAGCTGGACTCGCGTGGTATTCCCTACGAGTTGCGTGCAAATGGCACGCAGATTCTGGTGCCGTCAGATGAGGTGAATCGCCTGCGTTTGGCGATGGCCGAAATTGGCCTGCCTTCCAGTGGTTCGGTAGTTGGATATGAAATTTTCGACTCGCAAGATTCGCTCGGCACATCGAATTTTGTACTTAACGTCAATAAACTAAGAGCATTAGAGGGTGAGTTGAGCCGTACAATCAGCTCCTTCTCGCAGGTAGATTCTGCGCGTGTGCATCTGGTGATTCCAAAGCGTGAGCTGTTCACCCGTGACCGTTCAGAGCCTACTGCATCGGTAGCATTAAAATTACGTGGCGTTAGTGAGTTGGGCAAAGAGGAAGTGGCATCGATCCGCCACCTGATCGCGACGGCGGTGCCCGGTCTGCGCCCACAAAGCATTACCATTGTGGACTCGCGTGGTCGTCTTTTGGCGCGTGGCGGCGATGAAGAAACCGCAGGCGTTTACGCAGAGGAAGCCGAAGAGTTTCGCGTAAATTATGAACGTCGCATTCGCACCACGGTGGAGCGCCTGCTGGAGCAGACGCTGGGCTATGGCAAAGTGAAGGCAGAGGTGAATGCCGCTATCGACTTTGACCGTATTACGCGTAACGAAGAAAAGTTTGATCCTGAAAGTCAGGTGGCGCGTTCTATTCAGGGTATTGAAGAGCTGGAGCGTACCAACGAGCGCAATGTGGATGAGAATGTTACGGTTGGCAATCAGCTGCCGGATGCGCAGGCAGATAATGCGGGCACCATTGCCAGCAGCGAGCTTTCGCGCACGGAGGAAACCACCAATTTTGAAATTTCCAAAGAAGTTATTCAACACGTAAAAGAAACCGGTACGGTGCAGCGTCTTTCTGTAGCGGTGTTGGTAGATGGCACTTACACCACCAACGAAGACGGTGAGCAAGTGTATCAGCCACGCAGCGAAGAAGAGCTGGAAATGCTGGAAGATTTGGTGCGTTCGGCCATTGGGTATGATGTTGAGCGTGGTGATGAAGTGCGTGTGGTGAATATGCAGTTTGCTGCAAGTCAGGATCCATTCGCAGAAGATACAACGCTGGCATGGCTGAAGGACGATTTGGACACGATTATTCAGACGCTTGTGTTGGGTGGAGTTGCGGTGCTGGCTATCCTGCTGGTGGTGCGTCCTCTGGTGGCGCGTGCCATCGAGTCGGCTGAGCTGGCGCAGCAAGAAGAGGAA
The DNA here is from genome assembly GCA_002725445.1 of Rickettsiales bacterium. Classification (GTDB taxonomy): domain Bacteria; phylum Pseudomonadota; class Alphaproteobacteria; order Rickettsiales; family UBA3002. The sequence goes on along the minus strand of PBPD01000046.1, from coordinate 2,913 downwards.
ATGGAGCAAGCCGCACTTGAGGGTACTACCGGGCTTGCCCGCTTGACCGATGGCAGCGAGGATGATGCTGGTGAAGAGGATATGATCAATATTGACCGTATTCAGGGTAAGGTGAAATCCTCGAGCTACCGTAAGATCAACGATCTGATTGATAAGCATCCGGACGAAACGCTGCAAATTATCCGCAGCTGGGCGTTCGCGGACTTACAATAGAAATCAGGCGCAATTAAGGGTTAGACGTTATGGCACAGGTTCCTAGCACGACGAACGCAAAAGAAGAATACCGCAAGCTTACAGGCGCTGAAAAATCAGCCATTCTGCTGATGTCGGTGGATGAAGAAAATGCCTCCAAGATTTTCAGCATGATGGATGATGAGGAGATCAAAGAGGTTTCCAACATCATGGCCAATCTGGGTCAGGTGAGTTCGGAAACGGTAGAGCGTATCTTTCTGGAGTTTGTGGAGCAAATGTCGGCATCTGGTGTGGTGGTTGGCACGTTCGATACGACCGAAAAGCTGCTGCTCAAAGCATTGGGCAAAGAGCGTGTGGATGGTATCATGGAAGATATCCGCGGCCCTGCAGGACGCACCACATGGGACAAGCTGGGCAATGTGAACGAAGAGATTCTGGCGACCTTCCTGAAAAACGAATATCCGCAAACCATTGCATTGGTGCTCTCCAAGATTCGCTCCGACCATGCAGCACGCGTGTTGTCTGAATTCCCGGACGAGCTGGCGATGGAAGTGATGACGCGTATGTTGTCGATGGAAGCGGTGAAGAAAGAAGTGATGGACGGTGTCGAAAAGACCCTGCGTGTGGAGTTCATGAGCAATCTGGCGAAAACACAGCGTCAGGACAGCCATGAACTTATGGCCGAAATCTTCAATAATTTCAGCCGCGATGCCGAGGCCAAATACATGGCGCAACTGGAAGAGCGCGATCTGGAAGCAGCAGAACGTATTCGCGCCCTTATGTTTACTTTCGAAGATCTTATCAAAATCGACCCTACAGGCATTCAGTCACTGCTGCGTCAGGTCGACAAAGACAAGTTGGGTATTGCGCTCAAAGGGGCGTCGGAGAATATCAAAGACCTGTTCTTCTCCAATATGTCGGAGCGTGCGTCGAAAATTCTGCGCGAAGACATGGAGGCGATGGGCCCTGTTCGCCTGAAAGATGTGGACGATACGCAGATGTACATTGTGGGTATCGCGAAAGATCTGGCCGCACGCGGCGAAATTGTGATTGCCGACTCCAGCGGCGAAGATCAACTGGTATATTAAGGTTAGGCTTTTATGCAGATTCAACCGTTTAACTTTGCCGGACTACACGATTTTCGCAAGCCAGCGGAACCGAAAATCGAAGAGGTGGAAGAGGTAAGCGAAGAAAAGCCTGAAGAGGCTGCCCCGCCCCCTCCTCCCACTTTTTCTGAAGAGCAGCTGGAAGCTGCCAAGCAAGAAGTACGTGATCAGGCCTATCAGGAAGGCGTGCAAGCGGGATTGCAGCAGGCAGAGAATGAACAGGTGAAACGTGCGCGCAGTATTGAACAAATGCTGGATGACACGGTGCGCAAAGCTGCGCAGCTGCAAGCCGATTATGAGCGCGTGCTTGAATCGCAGGTGAGCGAGCTGGGGCGTTTTATTCTGGCGATTGCCCGCAAAGTGGCGGGCGACGCATTGAAAGATGATAGCGCCACCATGGTAGAGGCTATGGTGCAAGGGCTGCTGCCGGTGGTAATGGATCAGCCTCGCCTGGTGTTGCATGTGCAGGAAGATATCGCTGAAGAGATTGCAGGTCGCGTGTCTGAAAAGCTCGAAAAAGCGGGCTATGAAGGTGATTTTGATGTTCGCCCTGATGCGAACCTGCCTGCAAGCGATGCAAAGCTTGAATGGGGCAATGGATTTGGCGAGCGTGACACAGAAAAAATGTGGCACGAGATAGAAGCGGTTTTGGCGCATATGGATATGCGTGAATTGCTTGCCAAAGCCAACGAGATAGAACAAGAAGATACTACGGCTGCACCGGCACCGGCACCTTCCGCCGAGCCAGTGACGGATGCTGCCGAACCACAACAACAAACACAGGCGGAAACGTTGCAGCAAGTTACAGGTGATGAGATGACAGGCCAACCGCCTGAACAGGACGCACCCGGGCAAGATGCATCGGCAATGACTAAACCTGAAACAGAAGAGTGAGTTAAAGGGAGAACGCTATGAACGAAACCGTAGATGTAGCAGCAGCGCTGGGCGAAGGTGGTGATAGTAATATCACGCTGGACGCTGTCAGTGACATTCCAGTGCAGATTTCCGTGGTGCTGGGTAAATCAAGCATGCAGGTGAACCAACTGCTCAAACTCGGCCGCGGTGCCGTGATCGAGCTTGACCGCAAGGTGGGTGAGCCTATAGACATTTTTGTAAATAACCGACTGGTGGCACGTGGTGAAGTCGTGGTAGTAGAAGACCGCATCGGCGTGACCATGACTGAGATCATCAAATCAGCGGATAAAGGCTAGACATTACCCGTATGGCAAAAACGCGCACGACTGATATATCCACCCTTCTGGGAATCGCCATCGCATTTGCGCTGGTCGGAACAGCTATCACACTTGGTGGTTCCGCGAGTGCGTTTATTGATGTTCCGTCCATTCTTATTGTGATCGGTGGTACCTTTGCCATTGTGCTGGCGTGCTTTAGCTTTCGTGAGTTTTTCCGTCTGCCGGGCGTTGTTTTCCAGACCATTGTTTACACCAAAACCGAGCCCAACAAAGAAGCGCAACGTATGTTGCAACTGGCAGAAACCGCCCGCGCCAAAGAAGGTTTACTGGGGTTGCAGAATCAGCTTAATAGTGTGAATCCTTTTTTGCGTAAAGGGTTGCAGCTGGTGATTGATGGTGTCGAGCCTGAAAAGGCTGAGCTG
>PBPD01000045.1 GCA_002725445.1 Rickettsiales bacterium | reverse complement strand
GTAACCGACAACAACATGAGATTGCCCATCGCAAACCCGGCGACGGCCATATAGCGCAGCAAACGCTGGTCTTCCCGCAGCTCTTTGCCTTCGGTGCGTTTTTCAAACGGCTGCACCTTATAGCCCAACTCCAGCACCACATTAGCCAGATGGTCTGCCATCTCGGCCGCGCCCTGCCACGTTATAACCAGACGTTTGGTGCTCATATTAACGCGTGCTTCCTCTACCGCGTCTTCCTTGGCTAAGGCCGACTCAATCGCCCAGATACAGCGGGCACAATGGATGCCTTCCACGGCCAGTGTAATGGTGTGATGCTGTGGATCGGTCTGTGTAGCAAAGGGGGCGTAGAGTGATGGATGCGATGTTTGCGCCGCTAATTTATCACAACACGTTTTCGCATCTGATAGGGCTGTTTGTTCCATGTAGCAACCACAGTGATATCCCACTGCCCTTTGGTTGGAAAGCTAACGGCGGCTTCATACTGTCCGTTACCTTTCGGCGTTAATGTCTGGCTGAAGTCCTGCCCGTCGGCAGCTGGCCATACGAAATGCGCCTTCACCTTTGCGCCTTCTACCGGCTTTCCTTCTGCGTCTAATACGGAAAACAACACAGCGCCGTTTTCCGTCAATGTAAGTTCAGTCTGCCACCCCAGCGCATCCTGCGCCACCTGACGGCTCAGCACGTTGTTATAGTCCAGCCCCTTTTCATAGGCATGCTCGGTGACAACGCCCGTATGCGTGTTGGTGGCCATATAGACGAACACGCCATTCACCGCGAATACCACCATAAACGCCATAACAAAATACCACGGAATGATGCGGTCACGCAAAGGAGGTTTGGTCATACTATTTTCCACTGACAAATACACTCTCCAGACTATCACTCGCATCTGTTGCCAGATCGTTCAACTCAAAAGTGAGATCAGCACGGTTAGACGCTTGCTTGTCGGCAAATACGAACACACGGAAATGCCCGACACTATCGGCAAATACGGGCAGGCTTTCGGGAGAAAGCTGGCCAGCACCCTTTACTTGCAGGCTTGCGCCTTCAATACCGTCTATGCTCAGGTGATAGGTTTTATCTTCATGGGTTTTATTGAGAATTTTTATCTCATAGCCGTTACGGATACTACCATCTGCCAGCTTCACAAACAGCGGATTACGGTCATGCAGCACATGCAGTTCAACAGGCGAACGCGTCAGCAAACTATACAGCATAATGCCGCCCACCAGCGCCATAATGGCGACATAATAGAACGTGCGCAAACGCAGGATATGCGACCACATGCCAGCGACAGGCTTGCCCGCATCACGCGCTTCCTGATTGGTGGTGGTGTCATACCGTATAAGGCCGCGCTCCAGCCCTATTTTGTCCATTACGCCGTTACAGGCATCCACGCACAAGCCACAGGCGATACATTCATATTGCAGGCCATCACGAATATCGATGCCCGTCGGGCAAACCTGCACACACAGCGAACAATCAATGCAATCGCCCTGTTCAGGATTCTGTGCACGCTCTTTGAATTTACCCCGTTTCTCGCCCCGCTTTTCATCGTAACTGATAATCAGCGTATCACGGTCGAACATAGCCGATTGAAACCGCGCATACGGGCACATATAAGTGCAGACCTGCTCGCGCGCAAAGCCCGCCATCAGGTAAGTTGATAAGGTGAGAGCGATGATCCAGCCCAAAACGGCGGTTGGCACATCGAAATGGATAATGTGTTCCAGCAATGTCGGTGCATCGTTAAAATAAAAGACCCATGCACCGCCCGTGAACAACCCGATCACCAGCCAGGTAATATGGGTTGCACCTTTTTTCCAGATTTTCTCAATCGTCCATTTCGACTCATCGAGCTTCTTGCGGGCATTGCGATCGCCCTGCACGATGCGTTCCACCCAGACGAACAAGTCGGTCCATACAGTCTGGAAGCAAAGATAGCCGCACCATATACGCCCTGCCAATGACGTTACAAAAAACAGCGCTACGGCCGCCAGAATGAGGATACCCGTGAGATAATATACCTCTTGTGGCCAGATCTCGATGAAGAAGAAATAGGCACGGCGCTCGGCCATATCGATCAGAATCGCCTGATCCGGGGCATTCGGCCCACGGTCCCAGCGAATGAAGGGTGCAAGGTAATAGATGCCGAGGGTGATGATCATCACCAGCCATTTTATTTTACGATACCGTCCCCATACCCGCTTGGGATAGACCTTCTCCTGCTTGGCAAAATACTGTATGGGAGCGGGGTCAGACATGGCGACTATTCACCACCACCCAGCGCATGCACATAGATGGTCAGCTGACGAATGGTTTGCTCGTCCAGACGGCCTTCCCACACTGGCATTACGCCATGCTTGGGATTACGAATCTGGCTGGCAATGGCTTCTTTACTGCCATTCTCGCTTTTCAGCCAGATAGCATCCGTCAGGTTTGGTGAGCCTACTTCGCGCATGCCTTTGGCATCTGCACCATGGCAGCTTGCACAATGCTGCGCGAAAATTGCGGCACCATCTTCGTGGCCTTCCATGCTGGCATCCTCATGCCCCAGCGCATAGACATAGTCTGTCACCTGCATGATCTCGTCTTTGCTCAATATATCCCCATATTCAGGCATCATAGAGGTACGGCTTTCCATATGCTTGTTGCGCACGCCATAACGAATCGTGTGGTAAATCGCGTCATAATCACCACCCCAGATCCACTCATCATCGTTCAGGTTTGGATAGCCCGGCGCACCTGCACCACCCGTACCATGACAGGTTGCACAATTATCCTTAAATGCCGATTCGCCGCCTGCCTGTGCGAAGGCATAGAGCTCAGGGTCGTTCATAATTTCATCAAACGATGCCTGCTTAAAGCGATCCATATATTCAGCACGGCGCGCTACAATCTCTTCCTGCGATTTGGCCAGCTGCGTATATTGCGTGGACTCAAACGTACCTACCGTGCCACCGCGATGGCCTTCACCGCTGAGGGTTGGCCAGGCTGGATAAACCACCCAATAACCGATCGACCAGATGATGGTGATGTAAAACACCCACAGCCACCAACGCGGCGCTGGGTTATTCAACTCCTGAATACCATCCCATTCGTGCCCCGTTGTTTCAACGCCGGTCACTTCGTCTTTTTGTTTAACGTCCTTCGTCATGGTCATCCTCGTTCAATGGAATATTGGCCAATGGCTCAATGCGCGATTTCATTCCGGGGCGAAACATCCACACGGCAACCCCGACAAAAAAGCTGAAGAAAAATAACAGCCCGATTAACGATGCATTCTCTACGATCCAGCTCATTGCGATTCCTCACTGGTTGTCGTCAGATAGTCTGGATTGAAATCACTCAGATCGACCATGGTGCCCAACACTTGCAGATAGGCCACCAGCGCATCCATTTCAGATACGAAATGCGGATTGCCATCAAAATCGCGCGCGTTCACATTTTCACCGTAGCGTGCAAACAACCCATCCACATTTTCACTTTCCGGATTCATTTGGGCCATAGCGTCTTTATAGGCATTGCTCACCATCTCATCTGTGTATGGAACACCCAGGGTTTGCAGTGCGCCCAGATGTTTGGACAAATCACGCAAGTCAGCCCCGCGCTCTGTCAGATGCGAATAGCCGGGCATAATAGACTCCGGCACCAAACTACGCGGATCAATCAAATGTTCCACGTGCCAATCATCCGAATATTTGCCGCCTACACGCGCCAGATCAGGCCCTGTACGTTTCGAGCCCCATTGGAACGGGTGGTCATACATGCTTTCAGCCGCCAGGCTATAGTGGCCGTAACGCTCCACCTCGTCACGCAATGGACGAATTTGCTGGCTGTGGCATGTGTAGCAGCCTTCGCGGATATAAATATTATAGCCGGTCAGCTCCAGCGGGGTGTACGGGCGCACGCCCTGCACTGGCTCGATCGTCACCTCCTTGCGGAACAAAGGCACCACTTCGATCAGGCCGCCAATCGACACCACCACAATAATGAATACCAGCATCAAGATGGAGTGTTTTTCTAATTTGTCGTGATGTTTTAGCATGCTTCTGCCTCCTTCATGCCTGCACGGAATGCTGGCTCATATTCAGGCTCCTCGCGGCGCTTACCCAGCACCGTCATACGGAAATTATAGACCATGATCAGCGCACCAGCGAGGAACAGCAGCCCGCCAATGGCACGAATCACATAGAATGGATGCATGGCCATTACCGTTTCCACGAAGGAATATTCAAGGAAGCCCATGCTGTCATAGTCGCGCCACATCAAGCCCTGCATGATACCGCTCACCCACATCGCACAAATATAGACAACGATGCCGATGGTCGCGATCCACAGATGCAGATTTACCAAACGCATAGAGTACAGACGTTGATTCCACAATTTTGGCACCAGATAATAAAGTGCGCCAAAGGTGATGAACGCCACCCAACCAAGCGCACCTGAATGCACGTGGCCGATCGTCCAGTCGGTATAGTGGCTCAGCGAATTCACCGCTTTAATGGACATGAGTGGGCCCTCGAAGGTACTCATACCATAGAAGGAAATCGCAATAATCATGAAGCGGATTACCGGGTCTTCGCGCAATTTATGCCATGCACCCGACAAAGTCATCATGCCGTTGATCATACCACCCCAGCTAGGCATCCACAGCATGATCGAGAAAGTCATGCCAAGTGTTTGCGCCCAGTCTGGCAATGCGGTGTAGTGCAAGTGGTGCGGCCCAGCCCAGATATAGATGAAAATAAGCGACCAGAAGTGCAGAATCGACAAACGGTACGAATAAACCGGGCGTTCGGCACGTTTGGGCACGAAGTAATACATCATGCCAAGGAAACCAGCCGTCAGGAAGAAACCAACCGCATTGTGGCCATACCACCACTGAATCATGGCGGATTGCACGCCTGCCCATACCGGGTAGCTTTTACTAGCATTCACCTCCAGCGGCAGCGCCACACCGTTTCCAAGGTGCAAAATCGCCACCGTAATGATAAACGCCAGATAGAACCAGTTTGCCACATAGATATGCGGCTCACGGCGATTTTTCAGCGTCATCATAAACACCAGCAGATACACCACCCACACAATAGTCAGCCATAAATCTGCCCACCATTCAGGCTCTGCGTATTCCTTGCCCTGTGTGTAGCCAGCCAGATAGCCGATACCTGCCATCAGAATAAACAGCTGATACCCCCAGAAAGTGAAATTCGCCAGCCCCTCGCCCCACAGGCGGGTGCGACAGGTACGCTGCACAATAAAATAGCTCGTGCCCAAAAGCGCATTACCACCAAAGGCAAAAATTACTGCCGAGGTGTGCAACGGGCGCAAGCGACCAAAGGTAAAATACGGCTCCAGATTAAGTTCCGGAAATGCCATTTGCAATGCAATCAATACACCCACGGCAAAGCCGGCAATGCCCCAAAACACCGTCGCAATGGTGAATTTCTTGACGATTTCGTCGTTATAATAAACGGCTGTGGTCTGCATATCGTTTCTCTTTCTGTTAACTGACCGTAATTAGATTGGTGCTTATCGCACATAACAACAGGCCATTTACGGCCATCACTCCGCGTCCTGCCACGCGCGTGGCTTGCGGAAAATATCGGTTCAGGCGCAACGCCCCCATTCCCGTTACATGTAATATTGGACTAGTCGCCAAACCAAACAGCGCCATACCAAATGCTGCGTGCCAAGGGGTGGGAAGCGTTGCCGTCAGCAATAGAGCCGCCAGCACCATGCCGCAGGGCATGAACCCCATGGCTACTCCACGCGCATACATAACAGCAACGGGCTTATTAAGCTTCGCCAACAAACGCTGCAACCTGCCTTCTTTGGTAGCACAACAATCGTGATGGGTTTTGCGTGGCATCAATGCGCTAAAGATAAATACGCAGCCCGCAAGCATTAGCATGACATGCGCGAATGCGTTGATCATGCCGCCGAACAGCCATTGCCCGAGCATGACCGAAACGATTCCCAGCCCGGCATAGGTGCTGATACGCCCCAAATGATACGCGCCCATCAAACGCTGCGGTCTGGATTTCTCATGCAACTCGAGCATTTGCGCTGCCACCAATGGCGAACACATAACGCTGCAATGGATCAGACTACCGACCAATCCTGCCATCAACAGACTGGCAAAAACGTAGTCACCTGCTCCAAGCCAAGCATTACAAGCTGCGAGAATTGCTTCCAAAACATGCCTTTTGTTAATTTTTTGCACTCTCACACTAGTACAGACGCACACGCTATTACTTGATTTTGGTCAAATAAAGCGCATTCTCGGCAGATGTATTGAAATATAACAGTTCGTCGCCGCTTGGCGGCACTTGTGCAAAGCAACACGAAACGTTATAAAAACATGCAAATAGATTAGTATTATGAGCCAAGCACACGCCTACACGAACACACATGATATTATTGCCCCGATTTTAGCGCGGCATAGTATGTTTGAAAATGTACCTGCGGAAACGGTGGCGCTTTTTGCCAATAAAGCCAAGCTGAAACCTGCCACCAAGTCTAAAGTTCTCTTCCTTCGCGATGACCCTGCAGAATGGTTTTATGTGGTACGGTATGGCTGGGTAAAATTGTTCCGCGAAACACTGGAGGGCACCGAAGCCGTGATCGATGTGCTGCCTTCTGGCCATATGTTCGGCGAAAACTCTGTGTTTGAGAACGATCAATACAGCTACAGCGCAGAGGTGATCGAAGCCTCAGAACTGATTATGCTGCCCACCGAACTATTGAAGCAAACCATTGCTGACAACCAGACCATAGCATTGAATATGCTGGCTTCTATGGCGCGCCATCATCGCCAGCAAAGCCGCGAGATAGAACATTTGAACATACAGAACGCGCCCCAACGTATTGGCTGCTTCCTTTTGCGATTATGCCCGCAAGAAACAGCACGCTCTATCACCTTACACCTGCCCTACGATAAGACCCTCATTGCCGCACGCCTTGGCATGAAACCAGAAACATTTTCGCGCGCGCTCAACAAACTGAAGCAGGAAACGCCCCTGACGATTAATGGCCCAACGGTCGAAATACGCGACATTGAGAAACTGGTAAACTATACCTGCAATCATTGCTCCGACAGCTTCCCGTGCGAAGACCTCAATTTGAAACGGTAAGGATCAGTCTTTCAGCCAATGCCAATCTAATTTTGCTGGGTGATTAATATATTCCTCGGGATTCTCAACCACCTTACGCAAAAAACTTGCTTTCAGACTGCATGCTTCATCGGGATCAGGCTGAGCATCTTCAGCAAGCAATATGTGCTTGTCTTTAATTCTCACGCGATACTTCGCCTGAGGCTCGTCATCGTAAATAGCCAGATGCACACCAGAACGACTCTGTACATTTTCAGCCGCTTCCCAGATATGCTTATAGGGAAATTCATCCTTGTGTGCCTGCATAGCACGATTGCAAATATCTACATATTGCTCGAACAATTTGTGCAATGACTCGCTCATAGGCGCCTCGTCAAAAATTATGTGCCCGGGCATGTTGCATATCCCCTAAGCCATTAATAAGCGCATCCTAACAGGTTCAACATTATAACAAATTGATTTTGGTCAACTCCCCGCCGTTAGGTGTGTTTCTTTCAATCTATACACGCGGCTGGCAAATGTCGCACCAAATGTAGAATAGCCATATTTAACTTGACGCTGACAATAAACAGCACACTATAAACCCAAATATAAAAAAAGCATAAACAGGAGAATCTCATGGCTTTAAACAAAAAAACGTTTTTCTATGCATCCGTATTGCCTTTTGCCGTTGCGTCGGCTGCCAATGCACAAGCCACCAACGCCGAAGTGTTAAAGGAGATTCGTGCACTTAAAGACCGCATTACGCAGCTGGAAACACAGCTTGCCACAGAACGTAGTGCGCCTAAGACGGCGACGGTGAATGACGATATTAAAGTATCGTTGAAGCCTGGCTTAAGCGTTCAAACAGCCGATGGCGGCACAAGTTTCTCGGTGGATGGCCGTGTGGCTGTAGATGCTGGTTCGGTGATTGATGACGGCAATGCCGATCTCGCAAACGCAACAGATTTGCGTTATTTGTGGGCGGGCTTCAAAGGCACCATTGATCATGACTGGCAATACCGTCTTTTGGTAGGTCTGGAAAATGATGCAACCAGCGTAAAAGATGCCTATGTGGCCTATAACGGCTTTAATAACCTGACGCTGCGCGCTGGTCATTTCAAAGAATATAACGGCATCGAGAATATGAGCAGCAATCTCTATACTACATTCCTGGAGCGCTCATCGTCGATCACCACGTACCGCGATCTGCGTAATATTGGTTTCGGTATTGAGCCATATGGCGATAACTGGGGTGTGCAGCTTGGATATTTCGGTGAAGGTGCAAGCGATAATGGACCTGACGATGAGGGCTACTCCCTGACAGGTCGCGCGCACATCGCTGCTATCAACGAAGCTGAAGAAACCTTGCATCTGGGTGGTGCAGTACGTTACCGCGATCCGCAAGGCACTGCCCGCTTCCGTTCACGTGGCGAATCACACGTGATTGGCGAGCGACTGGTAGACACCGGCGTGATCAATGACGTCGATAACTTCACGACTTATGCCGCAGAAGCGTATTATCGTCACGGCCCATTGGCACTGCAGGCAGAATACAACATTACCGATCTGGACAGTAATACGGCCAACGACCCAAGTTTTGACGGTGGTTATGTGACTTTGTCTTACTTCCTGACTGGCGAACAGCGTAGCTATAAAGCCAAGAACGGAACTATTGGCCGCGTCAAACCTTTCTCTGTTTTCTCGCTGGAAAATGGCGGGCTGGGCGCATGGGAAGTGGCCGGACGCTATAACTTCGTTGACCTGAACGATGAAAACATCACTGGCGGCGAACTAGACTCCTACACCGCTGGCCTGAACTGGTATCCTAATTCGCGCGTGAAATTTATGCTGAATTATGTTTATAATGATCTGGACAACAATGCTGCGTTTGCGGATGCGGATCCACAATATATTATGCTACGTTCGCAGCTAGACTTTTAGGGAGGGCACATAGCCATGTACCTTGGTTTTTTTAAGCATTCGCACGTGCTTACGCATGGCGCACGTCTACCGTTAGCATTCTTGGCAACAGGCCTATTCAGTGTTTCTGCATTTGCACAAAGCTCTGCAACACCGCTGGATAATGACGCATTTGTCACCCCTCCAGTGGTTACAGTCACGGCTTCACGCGCGCCTTCCAAGCAACTTATCGACGATGACGTGCTTAGCTATGTGCGCAACGTACTGGCGAATGACATTGTCAATTTATCGGTAGCGAACCAAAACAAGCTCTTTGCAGATATGCAGCAAAGCGATATCGATGCGATTGACCAGAAATGGCGAAAAGAGACTGAGCAGAACTCCCAGCCTCTCATTGCTGCTACCCTGTCTAATCCGCTATCCTCTTATCTCACGCGTATTCAAGCACATTCCGGTGGCTTGTTTACTGAGATATTTGTAATGGATGACAAAGGCTTGAATGTAGGGCAAAGCAATATCTCATCGGATTATTGGCAAGGGGATGAGGATAAATGGCAAAAAACCTATCTCGTGGGGCCCAATGCCGTATTTATTGACGAACCGGAGCTGCACGAAGAAACACAGACCTGGCGTGTGCAGGCAAACCTTGCCATTGCAGATGATGCAACTAACCAAACCATCGGTGCTGCTACGTTTGAGATCAATCTCACCGAGCTGGAACGTCGCAACTAGTCTAGGAAGGGCTTATATATGTTACGCTGGTACAATGACATATCGATCCGCAATAAAATTGTAGGTGCTTTTGCCACGCTTATTGTGATCAACCTGGCGGTTGCTTTGGCCATTATCTATAGCAACCAAAAGCTTAGCGGAAGCATTAAGACCAATAACGAGGCATCGCAAGCCGTCACCAGCCTGAACAATTATCATAGCCAGATGAACGAAGTGCATAATCAAATGCTCAATCTGCTCTTGTCTGGCGACATTAAATATATTGACCTTTACCGCGAAGAGTCTGCCAATGCTGTTTCCATGTCTGATAAGACACTTACACACATCACCCAGGCAGATGCATCACTGACGCCAGTGATGAATGAACTTAATAGCCTGTTTATGCAATGGAAGGAAAGCATTGCCGAGCCCCAAATCAGCAACATGAACAATCCATACACCGTGGATATTGCGCGACTCTTAGAGAATTCTCCTGAAAATAAAGCATTATGGGCCAAAATCGATAAAGATATTGGACTGCTGATTCAGAAGCTCACTACGGTGCAGACAGCACGCGCAGAAGAGCAGGCCTCTGTATTGTCGCAAGTCGACATGCTAAGCATTGGTGGTAGTTTACTGCTGATGGCGCTCAGCATCTTCATTGCGATCATCCTCACCAAATTTGTGGGGCAGCCATTATTGCAGCTGGCGAATGCAACCAACTCACTCAAAGACCGGGATTGGGATACACAAATTGACCATACGGAGCGCGGAGATGAATTGGGTCAAATGGCGAAAGCGTTAGAGATTTTCCGCACCAACGGAATTGAACAAGAACAATTGCAGGCTGAACAACGCCAGCAAGACGCTGCCAAGGTGCAACGCGCGCAACAAATCGAGGAAGCGGTCAATCATTTCGATAAAATAGTCCAGGATCTGCTGCTAACGCTTGGTAGCGCATCAGAAAACATGGGCGGATCTGCTGCTAACCTTAACCAGCTGGCCGACAAAACCGCTGAGAATGCATCGAATGTAACGCAATCAGTACGAGTAGCTGGCTCTAACGTGCAGAGCGTTGCTGCTGCCGTGGAAGAGTTGAGCGCGGCTGTAAACGAGATCAGCAGCCAGATGCAACGCACACGTGGCATTACAGGCAATACCACCAGCTCTGCAAACGCGGCTGTTAAGAAAGTAAAAAGCCTCGAGGAATCGACGCAGAAAATTTCTAACATTGTTGAGATCATTACCGCCATCGCCGGTCAAACCAATTTGCTGGCGCTGAATGCTACCATCGAGTCAGCGCGCGCCGGTGAAGCAGGCAAAGGCTTTGCAGTAGTAGCCAATGAAGTAAAAGGGCTGGCGAACCAGACCTCTTCAGCGACAAACGAAATCACGCAAATGATTGAGTTAATTCAGCAAGAAACCCGCGATGTTGTAGTCGCTATCAATGAAATTGCCGAAGCCATCAGCGAACTGGATCAAACTACCGTAACAACTGCCGCTTCGGTAGAAGAGCAGAGTGTGGCGACTGACGAAATCGCGTCAAATGTAGCGAATGTGTCAAACGAAACCAACACGGTCGTAGAGATCATTGAAGGGGTGCATCAGGACGCGCAGGAAACGCAAAATATTGCAGGTTCCGTGGATGCGATGGCACGGGAACTTACTCAATCTAACCGTGCACTGAGTGAAGAAGTACAATCCTTCCTGCAGAAAATCAAAAGCGCGTAGCATTAAGCTCCACATCGTTTTTTTATAACACTCAGCTATATGACAGACGCCTAGTATTTAGTAAGGACCCCGAAAGATATGCGCGGATTATCCGTCTTTGCGGCAGTGTGCACCATAGCGTTTTCAGCATCAGCCTTTGCCAAAGCTACCGATTTTGAAGATACCATTCCGGCGCATGTGCTGAATGACCATGAAGATCGCTTTTTCAGCCTAACCATAGAGAATGATTTCTTTGGTAGCGGCACCGATCAACAATACACCAATGGTGTACGGGGCACATGGTATGACACGGGGCACGAATCGCCTATGGCCGCGCAGTGGATTGCCTCGCTTGTGCCCACATTCGAAGT
>PBPD01000044.1 GCA_002725445.1 Rickettsiales bacterium | reverse complement strand
TATTCAGCGCCTGTTCCACCTGTTCTGCTGGCGTGCCGTATTTATAATCAAATACGGTGGCATGTTCCAGCAATGTACCGTCGGTTACCATCTGTGTGAATTCCGCATCGTCGATGAAATGATAATCTTGCTTATCTATTTCGCCTGGGCGTTTGGGGCGCGTAGTAACCGAAATGGAAATGCTCACCCCCGGGTGATTGCCAAGCAAACGGCGGGAAAGCGTGGTTTTACCAGCGCCAGACGGCGAGGATAACACAAACATGAAACCGCGGCGCGGGCCAGTATATGGATCAGTGGCTGAGGTCATACCCTAAACAAGCACAACTAGGTGAGTAGCGCAAATTAATGTGCAGGCGCTATTTGCGCTTCCGGCTTTTTCACCTGAACGTTCACGGTGAGTTCAGGGCGGTCGGCAAATTCCAATGTCAGCGGAAAGCTGTTGCCAGCCTCAAGCGCATCTTTTAAGCCAATCAGCATGATGTGCAGTCCGCCGGGGGCTAGCGTTGCATGGCCATTGGGTTGAATGTCCAGCGTGTCAACTTTGCGCATTTGCATGATGTCATTTTCCATCATGGTGGTGTGCAATTCGACCGATTCTGCTTTGTCACTCTTTACCGCTGTTAAGGTAACAATATCTTCACCCATATTATGGATGGTGCCATACGCAATACCAACGCGCGAGGCGGCAATGGTGGGTGGCGACCAAAAAGCTTTTAGCTCTATGTCGCTAGCATTGGCGTTGTTGGGTTGCGTGCTTAGTCCATCTAGAACAAACGCAGCAATGAACAAGAAACAGGCAAAAACGGAAATGAATTTAATTTTGGGCCACATGTTGCTTCAGACTCTCGGTTAAAGCCTGTTGGGTAACATTATGCGGATAGTGTGTCACGTACTTTCCTTGCGGATCCATCAGATAGATAAAGCCCGAATGATCGACACTGTAGCCCAGCGCAGAGTTTTCCTGCTGCACTTTGGCATAATAAACTTTATATGCATCAGTCACTTGCTTTATCTGTTCGTCAGTGCCGGTCATGCCAATCAGACTGGGATGAAAATGCGACACATATTTTGCCATCGTCTCAGGCGTATCGCGTTCCGGATCCACGGAAATAAAGACAGGCGTGATCTGCTCGCTCGGCACGTCTGCCTGCTCTAGCACATTCGATATGATCAACAACGATGTAGGGCAAATATCAGGACAGTGGGTGAAGCCGAAAAAGACAAGACTATATTTTCCCAGCAGATCTTTGTCTGTCACCACATTGCCGTTGTGATCCGTCAGAGTGAACGCACCGCCGATCGCCGCTTCTCCATAAGAAGTGTCGCTGGGCAGCCCATTGCTATTTGGTGTTAGCGTCCATGCCAATAGCCCTGCAACGCTCACCGAAATAACCAATAATATAAGTAACCAAACACGCATGATGCAGCTTAATAGAAGTAAGTCCTGTCTAAGTAAAGTGAAGTATTTGTGACAGAGATTAATATGACATTTTAGTTAAATTAAGTCATTCTAATTCTTCGGAAAATTGACAAAATGGTATTTTTTTGCTATAGTGAGAATGTAAGGAGTGTATGTAATGCTACCCATTTTGTCTGTACCTAACGCGCAAGTACCTGCGCCTATCCAGACTTCGGCCGTTGTCAATAACGTGCCGGCGCAAGCATTGCCGCCTGCAAATATCACCTATAATGCAGTGCCAAGCCCACTCTCAAACAGTGAAATTTATAATAATTCGCGTAGCACGCCACCGTTGCGTGCGCCGGCTACGCCTGAATCAGCTGAAGTAAAAACGCCTGGCTATCAATCTGTTAGTGCGCGCGTGGGGGTTACGCAGGGTTTCGGCTTTTCGTCGACTTTTCTGGCGCAAATTTTTGGTCAGGGCGCATCGGCCGATGGTGATCTCTTCACCTCATTCCTGAAAGATTTTCTGCCGAATTCGCCTACACCCAACCGCGAAACATTAGAGGCATTTTCGCAAACGAAATATATGCCTAGCAATGCGTTTAAACCAGCCGCCCAACCGCGAGGGGTGGCACAATTGAACGTAGCGCAGGCGGCCAGTGTCGCAGCCAATCAAAATGTGGGTGCGAGCGCCGCTGCCAGCGATCAGACCTCTATGGTGGAATCGATCCGTCAGGCGGTGCAACCTGAGACTAGCAGTGCAAATGTCAGCAGTACGGCCAGCATTGGCATGGCAGGGGCTGGTAATAGCCAACCTATCCGTATTGATACAACGGCTCAGTCGCAGCAGCGTAGCAACGATCAGGCGCTGCGTTCATTAATCAATAATGCACGTGGTAGCGATGCCTACACGGCAAGCAACACGCGTAACACATCGCTTATTTCCCTTTCAGCACCAGAATATAATCTGGCTTTATAATCACTTAATTACTGATGCAGCGTAGATGCAGGTGCAGGCCAGGTGATCTGACCTTCTGCCAGCTTGTCTGCGTCCTGCGTGTGTAATCCTTCCAATGCCTGACGGCAATATGCGGCCATGGCTTGCACATGTGCGGCATCCACGTCTTTTACCGTGCCATATACATTGCGGTGCACTGCCTCGCGCAGACTATCGTCTTCACTGGCTGATTGCTCGTAGGCATGCAAACGGCCATATAACGCGTTCGCCATCTTTTTCACACGTTTGCCAACCCCCGTGTCCGACACACCAAGTTCACGCAAGGAGCGATCCATATCGTTAAACATAATTTCGATGATCTGGCGGTTCAGCTCTTCATAGCTTTGCTCAGGCTCGGCTTTAAGGCGATGCATCAGTAAGAACATATGCATCAGCACCATTTCAAACCGCCCGTCGAGCGAGTCCGGTACGTTGAGTTCGGCATAGAAAAAGGGGTTTCGCGCTTGTTCTACCAGTGCTATATAAAGCGTTGAGGCTTTATCATATGTCTCATCGGTACGAAACCAGCGGGCTAATTGAGCAAACATCTATGCACACATCCTTATATTGTTTCATCACTCATATAGTGCGTAGTGGCGTGCTGGCAAGCGCTTTACTTTTTGTAACTGCATGTACGCCGTTGGTGGATAATCGTGGCCACGTGGCCGACACCCCCATTGCTGAAGTTGTGGAAGTAGGCGAAAGCAAGGCGGCGGTGCGCGCTAAGCTTGGCTCTCCGTCGAGCATCAGCGATTTTGGTGAAGAAAACTGGTACTATATTCGCAACCGTCGTGAAACCATTGCTTTTCTCGAGCCTGAGATTGTCGAACAGCATGTCACCCGTATCGTATTCGACAGTAATGGCAATGTGGCAGAAGTGAAGCATTACGATCTGAACGATCGTGAGCAGTTCGCCTATGTCGATAAAACCACACCCACCGAAGGCCATAGCCTTGGCTTCTTTGAACAGATTCTGGGGAATGTGGGGCGCTTCAATGCGCCTACCCAATAAGCAACCGATTAACGGTGCTGCCAGCCTTTATGCGTAAATTCCAGCAACTGGCCATTTTCGTCCACACAGCTAACCCCGCTGCCGGTTTCACAACTGCCGATCACCGTTAGCTGGCATTCCACCTCTTCACGCAATTCTGCCAGCATCTCTTCGGAGATGGTAAACAGCAACTCATAGTCATCCCCGCCCGTTAGCACGCATTCACGTAAACTGGCATCTTGTTGAAGCCGTTCTTTTGCGGCATGGCTGAGCGGCACTTCCGCCGCTTTGATATGAATATGGCAGTCAGAATGGGTGGCAATATGCTGCGCGTCTTGCAGCAGGCCATCAGAGATATCCAGACACGCGCTGGCTTTGCCAATAAGCGCCTGCCCAAGCACAGTGCGTGCTTGCGGGGTGTGGTAACGTGCGGCGAATGCCTCATCTTTGGTGCGCAGATACAGCGCCGCATCGCCAATGGTGCCAGAGACGACCAGCACATCGCCTCGTTGTGCGCCGGCGCGGGTGAGGGCCGTGCCCTGACGCGCTTGGCCAAAAGCGGTGACGGTGATGCTCAACGGGCCGGGCGTGCTGGTGGTGTCGCCACCCAGCAAATAGACTCCCGCATGGGTTTGTGCCTCTTTCAGCCCTTCTGCAAAGGACGCTATCCATGCGTCTTCGAGCGCGGAAGGCAGGCTGATACAAAGCGAGTAGGAAAGGGGTTTTGCCCCCATCGCTGCCAGATCCGACAGGTTAACGTGCAGCGCTTTGTGCGCCAGTGTCGATGGGTCATCCTCGGCAAAAAAATGGATACCGCTGATTAGCGTGTCGCTGGTGACGATAAGTGCGCGTCCCGGAGCGGGCACGATAGCGGCGGCGTCATTGGTCAGATCAAATGTGCCGTATGCATTGGCAAGCGGCGCAAAATGCGTGGCTATCAGATCAAATTCATTCGCCATTGTCGGGTCGCAACTCACTCGCCAGCATATTCAGGGCGGAGTGTATAAAGCCCAATTCGGGATTATCGAAAAAGCTGCTGGTGATTTTGGTGTATTCATCCACGATGATTTTGCGGTTACGTTTAGGCTCAAACATCAACTCATATACACCCAGCTGCAGAATAGCCTGCAAAATGGGGCTCATACGCTCCAGCGACCAGTTTTCTTTGACCACCGCGTGCAGCTTGGGTTGAATCGCATCCAGATGTTCATGCACACCCACCAGCAAACTGCGCAGCAATGCTTTATCGGGCGTGTCTTTGATCTCCCAATCGATATCGTCTTTATTGTTGGTTTCCTGCCACTGGCCAAGCAGCTGTTCCATCATTTGCTCAGGGCTGTAATTATGCTTGGTCACAGACTGGTTATACAGCCCCTGAATAGCCGCAATGCGCGCACTGCGTTTCTTACGTATGGATGCGTTTTCGCCGGTCATATATTTATCGATTCCACTTTTGTTTTAATTGCATCATCTGCACACAGGCTTCTGCCGCGTCGCGGCCTTTGTTTTTCTGGTCAATGGCAGCCCGCACCCACGCTTGTTCTTTGTTCTCCACGGTCAGAATGCCATAGCCAATAGGCACGGCATGTTCGGTCGCAAGCTGCTGCAAACCGCGCGCACTCTCCCCGCACACATAGTCATAATGGCTGGTTTCACCGCGGATTACGCAACCAAGGGCAATGAACCCGTCAAATTTATCTGCGCCCAGCGCCATGCGAATCGCGCCCGGTATTTCAAACGCACCCGGCACGTTGACGATCTCATACTCCATGCCATACTGTTCCAGATAAGCGGTGGCGCCCTTTACCAGCTCGTCGGAAATGTCGGCATAATAGGGCGAGGTTACAATCAGAACATGGGTCATGATCTAGTCTGCTTTCACATTGATAGGCTGATATCCGCTGATGGTCAGGCCATACCCTTCAAGGCCAACCACACTGCGCTGTGCGTTGGAGAGAAGTACCATATCCTTCACACCAAGGTCGAGCAGAATTTGTGCGCCTATACCGTAATCGCGCAGGTCTGGCGCTTGCTTGGGTGGCTCTCCCATACGCATGCGCAGCGTGTCTGACAAGGCACTTTTGCGTGGCTCGCGCAGCAGCACAATCACACCGCTGCCCTGCGCCTCAATCATACGCATGGCTTCCTGTAACTCACCGGCCTTATTGTCATGTGTGTCGCCCAGCACATCGGTCAGGGCGTTCATGCTGTGCATACGTACCCAGCAGGGCGAATCGGATGAAATCTCACCTTTTTTCAGCACCACATGCTCGGCATATTCGACGGTGTTTTCATATACGAGCAAGTCAAATTGCCCGCCATATTGGCTGTCGAGTGTGGTTTCCACCACGCGTTTTACCAGCTTTTCTTGTTTGCGGCGATACGCGATCAGATCGGCAATGGTTGCCACCTTTAAATCATGTTCCTCAGCGAAGGCAAGCAGGTCGGGCAGGCGTGCCATGGTGCCGTCATCATTCATCACCTCGCAGATGACGCCTGAGGCATGCAGGCCAGCTAATCGGGCAATGTCTACGGCTGCTTCGGTGTGCCCGGCACGTACCAACACGCCGCCATCGCGCGCTTCCAGCGGAAACACATGACCTGGCGAGGCAATGTCGGCAGAGCTGGCGGATGCGTGAATGGCGGCAGCAATCGTATGCGCACGATCGGCCGCGGATATGCCTGTCGTGACGCCTTCGCGCGCTTCAATCGACACGGTGAAAGCGGTTTGGTGGCGCGAGCTATTATGCTGTGCCATAGGCGGCAGGCCGAGCTTGTGTACATGGTCGCTGGTGAGTGCCAGACAGATGAGGCCACGGCCATATTTGGCCATAAAATTCACCGCATCCGCGTCGGCCATTTGTGCGGGAATTACCAAGTCGCCTTCGTTCTCGCGGTCTTCATCATCCACCAGAATGAACATTTTACCTGCTTTTGCATCGGCAATAATCTCGTCAATGCTTGCTAGCCCTTCAGCCATGCTGTGTCTCCAATTGCCGCGCGACATACCGCGCGAGCATATCTATTTCTATATTCACCTGACTGCCAGCTTGTAGCTGACCCAAGGTTGTTACGTCCCAAGTATGGGGAATGATATTGACATCAAAGTCGGTATCTTCAACCCCATTGATCGTTAATGATACACCATCCACTGTGACAGAGCCTTTGCGCGCAACCAGTGGTGCCAGCTCAGAAGCTATTCTAATAGTGATACGGTGCGAGTCATCGACAGGCTCAATCGAGCGCACGGTGCCCACCCCATCCACATGGCCGCTTACGATGTGGCCGCCCAACGGGTCGCCAACGCGCAAAGCCTGCTCCAGATTGAGGCTGGTGTCTGCCTGCCATGTGCCCAGCGTGGTAGCGGCAATTGTTTCGGCGGAGGCAACGGCACTAAAACTATCGGTGTCTTTTTCGGTCACAGTCAGGCAAATGCCGTTGCATGCGATTGAATCACCCAAGCCGACAGCACTCATATCGTAGCTGCAGCCAATGCGTAAACGGCGTTCCGTATCCCCTTCAACGCGCAGGACGGTGCCCATATCGGTAATAATGCCAGTAAACATCTCAGGCTTTCTGATAAACCTCACATATATCGCTGCCCAGTGCTAACGTATCGCGGCGTTGAAAGCGAGCGATTTGTGCAAGGCTCTCATAGCGCATGGCACCAAAGCCGGGCATGCCATCGCTGCCTATCAGGCTGGGCGCACGGAACCAGTAAAGCGTGTCGATCAGCTCAGCACGCAAGAACGCTGTACTCAGCACCTGCCCTGCTTCCAGTAACAGGCTGTTAATGCCTTCTTTGGCCAATAGACGCAATGCATCGGCCAGATCAATCTTGCCGTCGCGTTCGTCTGCAAACAGCAGGCGTATCCCGCAGGCTTCCAGCCGTTCGCAGCGTTCTGCATGTTCATCGCGATGCGCTGCCCGTGTGATAATCCATGTATGCGCGGGATCATCGCTCACCAGTGCTTGCTGTTCGCCAATGCGTAGCATGCTGTCAAACACGATGCGGGTAGGGGAGTGGGATTGCATGCCGGGCAAGCGGCAATTGAGTGCGGGATTGTCCTGCATCACGGTGCCGATGCCTGTTGCAATTGCGTCGTGACGTGCCCGCAACATATGGCCAAAACGGCGTGCCTGTTCGCCTGTTATCCACTGGCTGGCACCATTGGCCAGCGCAATGTTGCCGTCGAGTGTGGTGGCAATTTTAAGGGTGACTTCTGGCCGATAATCGGTGATGCGCGTGAAAAAGCTGCCATGCAATGTGTGGCATGCCTCTTCAGCGATGCCTGTTTCGACTTCTATACGTGCGGCGCGCAGTGCTGCAATGCCTTGCGCGGCTACCCGCTCATCCCTATCCACGCAGCCAATGACTACGCGTGCAATGCCGGCCTGAATAATAGCGTCGGTGCAAGGCGGGGTCTGGCCTGTGTGACAGCATGGCTCGAGGGTGCAGTAGAGGGTAGCGCCGTGTGCGGCTTCACCGGCCATTTTTATGGCTTGCGGTTCGGCATGAGGGCGTCCGCCCACGCCGCTATGTGCATAGCCCACCACCTGTTCGTCTTTTACAATGACGCAGCCCACGCCCGGGTTTGGGGCGGTGCGTCCTCGCACGCGCTCGGCGATGCGAATCGCATGCAGCATATACTGATGATCTAAGGCAGAGGCCATGGGGTTGCCCGGGCTATTTTTTGACGGGTTTACCGTCCATGCTTTCTACAAATTCCTCGAAGTCTTTTGCCTCGCGGAAATTACGGTATACAGAGGCGTAGCGGATATAGCCTACTTTATCAAGCGCCTGCAGTTCTTCCATTACCAGAAGGCCAATATGCTGCGATGGAATTTCGCTGTCGCCCTGACTTTCCAGTTTTTGCACCACGCGATTGATTGCCTGTTCGACTTCTTCCGGTGCCACAGGGCGCTTGCGCATGGCAATGCCAATAGAGCGCGCCACCTTATCGCGGTCGAATGGGCGGCGCTCTCCGTTGGATTTCAACACGGTCAATTCGCGCAGCTGTACACGCTCGAACGTTGTGAAGCGCGAGTTACAGGCAGGACAATAGCGACGACGACGAATGGTCGAGCCGTCTTCACTGGGACGCGAATCTTTTACCTGCGTGTCCTGATTGCTGCAGAAAGGGCACCGCATGCTTTATTTTCCTTCAAATCGTTCGGTGTAGATCGGGAAACGGTCGCACAAGGCACGCACCTTGCCGCGCACTTCCTGTTCTACAGCGCTGTTATTATCGGGGTTGGTGGCCAGACCATCCATCACATCACCGATGAATTCGCCCACCTGTTTAAATTCTTCCACGCCAAAGCCGCGTGTGGTGCTGGCTGGAGTGCCAAGACGCACGCCCGAAGTCACCATTGGTGGCTGTGGATCAAAAGGAATCGCATTTTTGTTACAGGTCAGACCGGCCATTTCCAAACTATGCTCTGCTTTGTCACCGGTCACGCCTTTAGGGCGCAGATCCACCAACACGAGGTGGTTGTCGGTGCCGCCGGATACAATGTCCAGACCGCGATCCTGCAAGGTGGCGGACAGCGCACGTGCATTGTCTACGACTTGCTTTGCATATTCTTTGAATGATGGCTTCAGCGCTTCGCCAAAGGCTACGGCTTTAGCGGCGATGGCATGCATCAGCGGGCCGCCCTGAATGCCGGGGAAGATGCTCGAATTGATTGCCTGACCAAGGGTAATGTCTTTACCGCTCTTGGTTTGGCGTACCACCATATCAGGATCATTCGAGATGATCAGGCCAGCGCGTGGGCCACGCAGGGTTTTGTGGGTGGTGGTGGTGCAGACATGCGCGTGCGGCACAGGGGACGGATAGACGCCAGCGGCGACCAGCCCGGCGATATGTGCCATATCCACCATGAAATACGCGCCTACATTATCGGCAATCTCGCGGAATTTAGCCCAGTCCACCACACGCGGATAGGCCGAAAAACCAGCAATAATAAGTTTTGGTTTATGTTCTTCCGCCAGTTTCGCCACCTGATCATAATCGATCAGTGCGTCGTCTTCGCGCACACCGTATTGTACCGCGTTAAACCATTTGCCCGATTGGTTGGGAGCCGCGCCATGGGTGAGGTGGCCACCCGCGGCCAGCGATTGACCCAGAATCGTATCGCCAGGTTTCAGGATGGCGTTGAACACGCCCTGGTTGGCCTGACTGCCCGAGCTTGGCTGCACATTGGCATAGGCTGCGCCGAACAGTTCTTTGGCACGGGCAATTGCAAGCTCTTCTGCGATGTCAACAAACTCACAGCCGCCATAATAGCGTTTGCCGGGATAGCCTTCGGCATATTTGTTGGTTAATACCGAGCCTTGCGCCTCCAGCACTGCCTGACTCACAATATTTTCCGATGCAATCAGCTCGATCTGCGTTTGTTGGCGATCCAGTTCCTTGCGCAACGCATCGAACAACGCCGGGTCACTTTCAGCAACCGAACGCGTAAAAAAGCTGTGAGTGTCAGATGAATCGTGGGTCATTTGGGTGACAGTGCTAGAGGTCATATGTCGGTGTTCCTTTAGAATAATGCGGTTGGTTTGGTGATAGGCTGTTTATCAAACAATTTGATCCAGCCTTTAATAATACGGTAAATATACCAGATGCCAGCCACGATGCTAAGAATGCCCGCAACAGGGGCAAGCACCATAGTGGCAAACAGAATGCCGATGATCACGAAGAACAACAGGCTTAGCCAGAAAGTGCGGAAGCCCCACACACAGTGGCTTTCATACGGTGTGCCGCGCAGGTCGCCACGCTTCACGTGAGCGATGATAACGGCAATAATGCTGGTGAAGCCAAGAATAATACTTGCGGCGTACAAACCATACATCACATGTACAGCGCCGGCGCCCGGCTCTCCACCAACGGTGGGTGTGGTTTCATCTGCTGCTGGTGGTTCTGGAATAGTGTTCATAGTTAATAGCTCCCTCGTTGCTCTTAAGACATCTTCTCGACCCGGCGCGTGTGGCGGCCACCATCGAATTCGCTGTTTAAAAAACGTTGGACACACTCAATAGCGTTATCCACCCCAATAAAGCGCGAGCCAAGCGCTAACACATTGGCATCGTTATGGCGCCGCGCCATTTCGGCCTGCAGACCAGACTGGCATAAAGCCGCGCGCACATGGGTGTGGCGATTGGCCGCCATTGCAATGCCATTGCCCGAACCACACACCAGAATGCCCAAGTCAGCTTTGTTGTCTTTCAAAGCATCCGCCATCGCGCGTGCATAATCCGGATAGTCCACGGAGCTTTCATCATCCGCACCCAGATCCACCACGTCACAGCCTGCGTCTTGCACAGTTTGTTTCAGCGTTTCCTTGAGCGCATACCCAGCATGATCACTGGCGAGAGCTACTATGCTTTTATCCATGCCCCAGCACTTTTCTTTCATTATATCGCCGCAAGCCACTATATATAGGGCGCAGCGTGTGGATTACATGACACGGAAGCCCGTCAAACGCAATAAAATAATAGTATATATCAGTGTTTAAGCAGAAGCGCTGGACATTGTCGCCAAATTTGCCACGTTAACACAACAACTATATCAAGTATCAGAAAGCGCCCATGTCTCCCGAAATTGCTGGTAACCCATTCATAATTATTATGGTTTTTGTTCTGGGTGCGGCGTTTGGCAGTCTGGTGTCGTTGCTCAGCTATCGTTTGCCGCGTGAGGAGCCGGTGGGGGCCACCCATTCGCGCTGCCCGAAATGTCATCATCGTCTGGGCATACGTGATTTGGTGCCTATGTTGTCATGGCTTTTTTCCAAAGGGCGTTGCCGGTATTGTAAACAGCCCATTAGCTGGCGGTATCCCGCAATAGAGCTGATGGCGGCTTGTATCGCGTTGGCATGTTTTGCCGCGTTTGGTATCAGCCTCGAAGCACTTATCATCTTTCTGCTTTCCATTTGTGTGCTGACATTGATCGTTACCGATCTGGAGCATTACATCATTCCCGATGAGGTGCAGGTGGCTATGCTGATGCTGGGCGCCGCCTATGGGTTCCATATGCACACCGAGCCTGCAGATATGGTGGCAGGTTTTGCTGTGGGGCTAACGATTGGGCTGGCGCTGCGCTACGGATTTCTATATCTGCGCAAAAAAGATGGGCTTGGCTTGGGTGATGTAAAATTTTTAGCGGTGGCAGGCGTGTGGTTAGGGGTAGAGCCTCTGGTGCCATTTCTGTTTTTCTCAGGCCTGATTGGCGTGATAACCGCCATGCTCTGGCGTGTGCTCGGTCTGGGTGAGCGTTTTCCGTTTGGACCCGCATTGGCGCTTGCGATGATGCTTTGCTTATTATGGCCAGCAATACCTGATTATTTCTGGAATATTGGACGTTTGTTCACATAGTTTGTTACATTTTTACTACAGTCGCAATACAACATATAGTAAAGCTTGCTCCGTTAACGGAATCTTTATATTTGCATTTGTCTTTAATTTCTAAAGTCGTTACACCTGTTTATATTGTATGGTAGTGCTTATAGGCATACCATTTATAGTATATCGTTAGTTTGTTGGGTTTTTTATGCGCATACGCACCACGCTTTTAGGAATATCTATATCTAGTATGTTGTTAATTGGGGGATGTGCGTCTGATGGCGGCATCTTTGACCCCAATCAAAATGACTTCATTGATGACGCCATAGAGCTGAACCGCGACGATTATCGCAAATTGGGCGCGATGAAGGATCAGGACGAACTATATCAGGACAAGAAAATGAAAATGGGCGCGGAGGACGTGCCGCCTATTCCTGATGTTGCGCAAATCCTTGCCGCGCCGCGCCCCCCTAAAATTGGTGAAACAAAGTTGGTATCCGTTTCGGTAACGGATGATGTGCCGCTGAAGGATGTGTTGATTGAGCTGGCGCGATTGGCAGATGTAGACGTTGAGCTGGATGCCAATATTAGCGGTGGTATTTCCTTCCGAGCGAAGGAAAAGCCGTTCAATAAAGTGATTGACCGTATCGCAAAGCTGGCCGGTCTGCGTTACAGCATGAAAGACGATGTATTGCGTGTGGAGCGCGATGAGCCTTTTGTGAAAAACTACAGTCTAGATTTCCTGAATATCGTACGTAGCAGTAATGGCAGTGTGAATGTGACTACAGATGTATTGTCTGGCGGAAGCGGCGAAGGTGGATCGGGCGGAAGCGGCGGCAGTGGCGGAAGCGGATCGGGTGGCGGTGGTTTTAGTACGGGTTCTACCGCATCGATCGAAATTGAAGCGGCTAGCGATTTCTGGGATGCGCTGGAATCAAACGTAGCAATGATTCTGAATCAGTTGCCAAATAATCGTTTGTCAGGACAGGGTGCCTCTTTGCAAGGCGCTGAAGGTGGTGAGGCTGAACAAACTGCTTCGGAAAGTGACCAGGATCGTTTCGTTATTAACCGCCAAGCAGGTATTTTGTCTGTGTCGGCAAGTCAGATTCAACATGATTTGATACAAACCTATCTCAAACAAGTAAGCCGCAACGCAACCGCACAGGTGCTGATCGAAGCGAAGATTGTGGAAGTTGAGCTGGATGAGCAGTTCCAAAGTGGCGTTGACTGGTCTGCTGTAATTGGTAACAACGACTTCAACATTGGCTATCCTCTCCAGCAAACGGTGGGTAATTTGGCGAGCTACACCATTTTTGGTGCAGAAACCAATGCCAATACGCCGAGCAATCCTATTGGTGATGACAACCTTGGTATTGGCTTGGATGCTGTAGTGCAGCTTACCAATCAGTTTGGTACATCGCGCACCTTGTCTAGTCCTCGACTGCATGCAATCAACAACCAGCAGGCCGTGCTGACATTTGCTGAAAACCGCATTTTCTTCGATCTGGATATCGAGCAGGAGGATGCGCTGGTGCAAGACGGTGTGGTGGTTCAGCAAGGGGGGATAACGGTTGAAAGTGAAACCGTGTCCATTCCGATTGGTATTATCCTCAGCATTATCCCATCCATCAATCTGGATACCAGTGAAGTCACGCTCAATATTCGCCCAACCCTGTCCCGTCAGGTAGATCAGGTGGCGGATCCGGTAGCGGCTTTTGCATCGGCAGATACAGGCACCGATATTCAGAACAATATCCCAGTGGTGGAAGTGCGCGAACTTGACTCTGTGATGAAGCTACGCAGCGGTCAGGTGCTGGTTATTGGCGGATTGATGCAAGATGTTGTCGTCAATTCTGATCAGGGTGTGCCAGGCCTGAGTGAAATTCCGTGGATCGGCAAGGCATTCAAAAGCCAGCTGAAACAAAATGGCAAATCAGAACTGATCATCTTCATTAAGGCGACCATCGTAGACTCTAATGGCCATGCGCAAGACGCTGACCGCTATATCTACGAGAAATTCACAGATGATCCTCGCCCTATCTCTTTCTAAGAGGCAGCTATGTGGACTAATATAAAATATATATTGCTTACTGCATTACGTGACTGGCTTTTTGCCGCGCTATTTGTGGGTGTTGTTTTCTCAACTCTTGTCTCAGGTGTGATGGGTGGCACGGCACTGCTGGAGCCTGAGCAAATGACACTTACTTTCAGCGCGTCTTCTGCGCGCGTCATTTTAGTGATCGGCATGATCGTATTTGTATGTTTTCATCTTCGTCAGGCCTTTGACACCAAAGAAATAGACGTTTTGCTTTCGCGGCCTATTTCACGTTCCAATCTGGTGTTGTCTTACTGGCTGGGCTTTGCATTTGTAGGCGCATTGCTTGTGATTCCAACCGCAGTCATATTGCTGTGGTCAGGTATCATCAGCGAATATGGCTTCATTGCATGGATCGTGTCATTGCTGCTGGAGATTTGGCTGGTCATTTCAATCGCGATGTTTGCTGCCCTCACGCTGAAAAGCGCAGTATCATCCGTATTGGCTAGTTTAGGCATGTATGTGCTGTCGCGCATGATGGGTTTTTTCGCGGCGACCGCAGAAAATGGCGTCTTATTCCATAATCAAATACTCAATGAATCCATTCGCTGGGTGCTGGATATTATTTCGATTATAGTGCCGCGCCTTGATTTTTTTGCAAAAAGCCAGTGGCTTATTTATGGCGTGAAATCTTATAGCGACATCTATCTGTACGTAGCGCAGGCGGGTATTTTTGTGCCATTATTGCTTACTGCGGCTATTATCGATTTTCGACGTAAACAATTCTAGGGGTCACTATGAGAGCCACCTTTGTTCTGGTTTTCTTCTTAGCACTCCAGTCTGTGTTCTGGTATCGCACCCATGATATCGTGCCCGACATGAGCATTGTGCCCGATGTGCCGGGGCAGGAAACCGTAAAGGCATTGTCGTTCGGGGATGAACACGCTTTCTTCCGTTTGCTGGGGCTGCGTTTGCAGAATGCGGGAGATACGTTTGGGCGGTTCACGGCACTCTACAAATACGATTACAACAAGCTTTATCACTGGATGCGCCTGCTGGACAGTCTGGACGATACGTCTAACTATATTCCTTCCATGGCAACCTATTATTATAGCCAAACCCAGAACACCGCCGATGTGAAATATATCGTAGACTATCTGGTGGAACATTCGGCGCACCGTGTAGAAGAAAAATGGTGGTGGCTGGTGCAGGCGGTATATCTGGCCAATCATAAGTTGCAAGATCAGGATATGGCGCTACAGGTGGCCAACATGCTTAAAGGCGAGGCGGATATTCCTGTATGGGTGCAACAACTACCCGCCTTCATCCATGAACAGCGCGGTGAATTTGATGCGGCGGCGGTTATTATTCAGCAGGTGTTGGAAAACGAGGACGATCTGGATCAGGGCGAATTGAACTTTATCACCCATTTTGCAGAAGAGCGTATTGAGCGCATGAAGGAGCTGGAAGGGCTGATTGAGCAGCGACGACAAGAGCTGAAGCAAAAACAACAAGACGCAGGCACTGAAACCACTCAGTAAATAGAAACGAACCTATGGCTGATTTCTTAATCACATTGTCGCAAGCCTTTCAGCTGGTAGGTCTGTTCCCGTGCATATTGGTGGTAGCGGTGCTGGCGCT
>PBPD01000043.1 GCA_002725445.1 Rickettsiales bacterium | reverse complement strand
TGACCGCTTCTTCGGCCATACCTTCAAACGCTTCGTTACCATCGGCGCCGCTATTGTCGAATTCTTCGAAGAAATAAGAAACAGGCACATGCAAGACTTTGGAAAAATCATACAAACGGCTTGCACCAATACGGTTGATACCGCGCTCGTATTTTTGGATTTGCTGGAAAGTAACACCTATAGCGTTTCCAATAGCTTCTTGGCTCATACCAAGGATAGTGCGCTTCAGGCGCAGGCGTTTACCAACATGTACGTCGACTGGATTCGGGTTGCTCATATTTTTATTTTCTAGACTTCATTAACAACAGGTTAACTTTACATATACGATTCTATCACGGATGCAAGCGCAAACACTTTAGAAACTTATATTTTTCTACTCCACACGCTGTAGCCAAATAGTAAAAACAGCTGTATCAAAACGAGAAACTCACCCACAAAATGATACGGTGTGGCAGGCATAGCAACGGGAAGTTCCACATCTAGCACACCTTCCCTATTTAATTCGATATGTCCTAAATTAAGACCATACCCGTTATAAATAATCGATATGCCAGTATTCGCAACACGCACCAATGGTTTTCCCTGCTCAACCGCGCGCATGCGAGCCATTTGATTGTGCTGGAATGGACCAGAACTAAAACCAAACCAGGCGTCATTTGTTAGATTGAGCAACCAACCTGCTTTTTCTATTTTAGCATATTGTGGAAAAATAGCCTCGTAACAAATTAAAGGTGTCGCAGAAGGAAACGTGCCAAAATGCATCAATCGTGTGTCAGTGCCGGGCGTAAAATCTTGCATGCCTGCCGTAATTTTTTCAATCGGCAGCACCGAACGAAACGGCACATATTCACCAAATGGCACCAAATGTTGCTTATTATAACGCCCTACAACCACCCCCGCTTCGTCTATAGCGATTATACTATTGCGTATTTTTTGTGTTTCCCCTGCCTTCTCAAGCCACACCGCGCCCGTAATCAGCACGCCACCGGGGGGCACCAGATCGGCTAACAAGTCGGGCCATTGCGAATCACTATCCAGCACAAACGGAAGTGCTGTTTCAGGCCATATTACTATATCTATATCTTCCCAGCCATCACCTGTGGTAAGCGCCGCATGGGTGCGTAGCGACGCTTCACGGAACGCAGGATCCCACTTTAATTGTTGCGGTATGTTCGCCTGCACCATACGCACACGCACACCGCTGCTGGCATCATCCGGCGCACTGGCCAAGCGCCAGCCACCATAACCAAGCATCGCTATCAGCACCATGCCCGCCACCGCACATGCCCGCCAATAACTACGGTCATACGCTAAGAGCGCGGGGGTCGCGGCCATCCAGAACAATAATAGCCCAACACCATAAATGCCGACGACACTGGCTGATTGCGCCAACGGGTCGAGCACAGTTGATGCGTAGCCCAGCAAATTCCACGGAAAGCCAGTAAAGAGATAGGTGCGCAGATATTCTACCACTATCCATAGCGCCGTCAGCGCACACACAAAGCCTAACGGTGTCGCTTTGCGCCACCACCAGCTTGCGCCGCCGACCAATGCCATAAATAATGCTAAGCCGCCCGACAAACCAATAAGCGAGAACGGAATCATCCACCCGAATTGCGCAATATCAGCTGTGAGCGCGATTGAAATCCAATAAGTGCCGGCCAGAAAATACCCTACACCGAACCACCATCCATCCCAGATGGACCGCCAAAAGCTTGGTGATGCATAAAGCAACCATATCCACAAGCCCAGACCAACAACCAGAAAGGGCAATGCATAAAAAGGAGGTAATGCCAGAACACTTGCAACACCCGCCAAAAAGGCAATAGCGTTTCGTTTCCAGCCCCGTGCCGTCTGGACCGCAGTAGCAATGCGTGTCCACATAGCTTAGTCTTCGATTACTTCTTTGCGCGGCGTAGGCATAACTATGCGCACATATTTAATACGGCGCGGATCAGCCTTCAGCACCTCAAAACGCATCCCCTTAGGGTGCTCTACCACCTCGCCTTTTGCAGGCACACGCCCCAAAATATAGAATATCAGGCCGCCGAGCGTATCAATTTCTTCATCCTCGCCGTTGACTTTCAGGTCAACATGCAACTCCTCTTGCAGCTCATCAATGCGAATGCGAGCCTCTGCCTCGGCTACGGTATCGCTTACCCAGCTAAAGGCTGGCGTTTCATCTTCGTCGTGCTCATCCTGAATCTCACCGACAATCTCCTCAAAGAGGTTCTCCATCGTCACCAAACCATCGGTTCCGCCATACTCATCCACCACAATCACCATGTGACAGCTCGCAAGACGCATCTCTACCAACAAGTCGATCACGCGCATTGAAGGCGGCACAAACAAAATGTCGCGCAACACTTTGTGCATTTCAAAGTCATCATCGCCGCAAAAGAACGGAATCAGGTCTTTCATATGGATAAAGCCACGCACCTGATCCAGCGAATCCTCGTAAACAGGCATACGCGTATGACGCTTGTCCTGAATACATTGCTTCACATCTTCCAGTGAAGTCTGCATCTCAAACGCCACGATATCTGCGCGCGGAATCATCACATCGCTCACGGTCAGCTCACCAAAGGTCAGCATGTTGCGCAAGAGGGTTGTCTCTTCCGACATCGCCAATTGCTCGGCATCGCTATGCTCTTCCAGCACCTCTTCGAGTGCCGCTTTAAGCGAAGCATCGCCACGCCCATACGCGCTATGGCGCAACCATCGACGCATCTGGTCGATCAGTGACGGACGGGACTGTTCGGAATGTTTAGTATCATCGGCCTCTACAGGGTAATGCAGAGGCTTGGCTATACTGCCATCGGATGCTTCAGAAGCCATGAGTTTCATTGTGTAATTAACGTAACCTTAAACATAGTCGCTTTCATAGGGTGACGCAATACCAAGCTGCGCTAAAATCGCAACCTCAAGCGCTTCCATCTCCTCGGCCTCGTCATCCTGCATATGGTCATAGCCCAGCAAATGCAGCACTCCATGCACCACCAGATGGATGCAATGCGCCGCCAATTCCTTTTGTTCAGCCTGCGCTTCACGCGCTAATGTGTCTAAAGAAAGTATGATATCGCCCAGCTCCGCGCCTTCTTCATCATCAGCCGGAAATGACAGCACATTCGTCGGCGCGTCCTTGCCCCGAAACTGAGCATTAAGCTGCTGAATAAAAGGATCATCGGCCAGCACGACAGCCAACGTGTAACAACGCGAAAATTGTAAATGATCGGCCACGGCTTCGCAGCTTTGTTCTACCAGCTGTTGAATGTTGGGCAGCGCGCCCTTCCAATCCCCCGCCTGTTCTATCAGGGTCGGATCAGTCTTCTTCATGGCGCTGCATGCGTTTGCGCTTTTCCTCTTCCCACGCGTCGTAGGCCTGCACAATCTTGGCTGCCAATGGGTGACGTACCACGTCCACATCGGTAAAGCGCACTACTTCGATCCCTTCGATATTCTCGACCTTAGGGATACAGTCTGCCAGCCCAGACTTCACATCTTTAGGCAAATCCACCTGACTCAAATCGCCGTTAAGCACCAGACGCGAGTTCTCGCCCATACGGGTGAGGAACATCTTCATCTGGGTGCGGGTGGTATTCTGCGCCTCGTCCAGAATCACAAAGGCATTGCTGAAGGTACGCCCACGCATATACGCCAGCGGCGCTAGCTCAATTTCGCCATTCTCCATCGCCTGCTGCACTTTTTCGGCAGGCATCATGTCAAACAACGCATCGTAAAGCGGACGGATGAACGGATCGATCTTTTCTTTGATGTCGCCTGGCAGAAAACCGATTTTCTCGCCGGCTTCAACGGCAGGGCGCGACAGAATAATACGATCGACGTTTTTATTTAGGTAGTGATAAACCGCCATCGCCACCGCGATATAGGTTTTACCCGTACCGGCAGGGCCAAGTGCGAACACCAGATCATTGTCGAACAGTGCACGCATGTAGTTCGCCTGCACGTGGCTATACGGTGTCACGGTCTTTTTCAGCGTCTTGATGAATATATCTCCATCCGCGCCTTCCACGCGTTTATTCTTTTTGGCTGGCTTGGCGCTGATCGGCGGCGCCATGCGAATGGCCGCGTCTACCAATGCGGGCGTCACATCGGTGCCTTTGTCAATCTGCTCATAGAGGTTATTGAGAATATCCTCCGTCGCTTTGACATCGCGCGGGTGACCACTGATGCTCACCATATTTCCACGGCTGACAATCGACACATTGAGCATTTCTTCAATGCGCTGCAGATGCGAGTCCTGATCACCGTATAAAATCGGTAGATGGGCGTTATTTTCAAAAAAGACGTTGAGGTTTTCTATGTCTTTGGATGCGGCTGGCTTTTTAGCGGCTTTAGGCTTGGGCATGGGTGGCGACATTTCCCGTTGGTTGCGTAATTGCACCATGCGGCAAAATCAACTCACCTGTCAAGCTATTCGCGTGCGCCTGTGTAATACGCACCTTAACCAATTGATCTGCAAAGGCTTCGGCGTTATCCACATGCACCGATTGCAAATACGGGCTGCGCCCCAGCAATTGGCCTGCATCGCGCCCCGGGCGCTCCAGCAACACATCCAGCTCTTTGCCTACGGTTTGCTGATTAAACGCCAGTTGCTGACGATTCAACAAGTCCTGCAAGCGTGCCAAGCGCTCCGACTTCACCCCCTCATCCACCTGCAGCTCGCTATTGGCAGCGGGCGTGCCCGGGCGTGGGCTGTATTTGAACGAATATGCCTGCGCATAGCCCACGGTTTCCACCAGACGCATTGTGTCTTCAAAATCGTCGTCCGTCTCACCAGGGAAGCCAACGATAAAATCACCCGACATCGCAATGTCAGGGCGTTGGGCGCGCAAACGCTCGATAATGGCTATATACTCGCTCGCCGTGTGTTTGCGGTTCATGGCATGCAACACATTGTTGGAGCCAGACTGAATCGGCAAATGCAGATACGGCATTAACTGCGGCACATCACCATGCGCACGAATCAACTCGTCTTCCATATCGCGCGGGTGCGAGGTGGTATAGCGAATACGCTCCAGCCCGTCGATTTCAGCCAAATGGCGGATCAAACGTCCCAATGTCCATTCTACACCATCGCCCGCCTCACCATGATACGCATTCACGTTCTGGCCAAGCAGCATCACTTCTTTTACGCCCTGACTCACATGCTGGCGCACTTCCTGCTCGATCTTGGCAACCGGGCGCGAATATTCCGCGCCGCGTGTGTAAGGCACTACACAGAAGGTGCAGAATTTGTCGCAGCCTTCCTGCACCGACACAAACGCAGATGCGCCTTGCGGTTGGGTAGTTTCGGGCAGATAATCAAATTTTTGCACTTCCGGGAAATCCAGCTCCACTACGCCACTTTTGCGGCTTGCTTCAGCCAGCATATCGGGCAAATGATGATAGCTTTGCGGGCCAAACACCATGTCCACCACTGGCGCACGGCGAATAATCTCTTCCCCTTCCGCCTGCGCCACGCAGCCCGCCACGCCAATCACCATATTCTGGCCATTCGCCTCGCGCGCCTCTTTCATTTTTTTGATACGCCCCAACTCGGAATACACTTTTTCTGCCGCTTTTTCGCGGATATGGCAGGTGTTGAGAATCACCAGATCGGCTTCATCAGGCGTCTGGCTTTCACTATAGCCCATCGGCGCCAACACATCGGCCATGCGCACCGAGTCGTACACATTCATTTGGCAGCCATAGGTTTTGATAAATACTTTTTTCGTCATAACACCCTCTCGTCCCGCCATTGGGGGAGCGGCATTTTAGCCAGTGTTACGCGTAACGCAAGGCTATTTAAGTATTTTTAAGCGGATTATTCGCTCAACCGATCGATTTTGGCAGCCATGATAAAATCATTCTCATGCAGGCCGCCAATGTCGTGCGTGGTAAGGGTCAGTTCGGCATAGCCCCAGCCAAATACAAAGTCGGGATGGTGCTGTTCCTGCTCTGCAAGCTCGCCCACTTTATTTACAAAATCGATTGATTCCGCAAAGTTCTTAAATTGGAACTTTCGGTTTATCGAGCCAGAGTCTTCCGCCACGCTCCATTGCGGCACTTCAGTTTGCAATGCCTGCACTTCGTCGGCATTCAGCTTAACTGCGCCACCTGCGCAGGATTCACAATGTTTTTCAGCGAGCATATCACTCTCCTTTCCGTTGCATTCGCACACTTAAGCATGTAGGCAAGAAACACACAACAATCAATTACCCATGCATCTACCTGATTCAACCATATTAGCCATTGATAGCTCTACCGGCGTAGCCAGCATTGCACTTGTGCATGCGGGCCAAGTGTTTGAACGTTCGCTCGATACGCCCAACACGCAGGCCGCTGAATTAGTGCCGTGCATTGAAGCAATATTGTCTGAAGCTAATATAGCCTATGATCAGCTTGAAGGTCTGGCAGCCACTGTTGGCCCGGGTAGTTTTACCGGTATTCGCATTGGCCTTGCCGTTGCCCGCACCCTTGCCAGCCAGCTTTCTTTGCCTGTGCTCGCACTCACCACCAGTGAAGTCATGGCTTGGGGCTATGCAGTATGTGGGTATGAAGGTAGCGTGCGCACCGCCATGCGTGCAGGCAAAGGGCAAGTCTACAGCCAGCTTTTTAAAGTGGAAGACCATCATGTAAGCAGCGAAAGCGAGCTTGAGCTACTCTACCCGGACGCATTGGAAGCCAGCACCACTATAATTGGCAACGGGACAGAGGCGTGCAGTGAACCACATGTGCCCCATGCACGCTTTTTGCTCGCGGCGTGCGCACAGCACCCACCCGGCGGGAACAGCACAGACCTAACCCCTTGCTACATACGCCCGCCCGATGCCATCAAGCCCAAGCCATTAGTGCCGAGTTTGTGATTGCGCGCATGCGTAGTTTGATTATGATAACGCGCATGAAAACGCTTATGACATATTGCCTGCTGATAGCAGGACTTGCGCTTGCGAGCTGCACACAGCCAGCGCCGCAAACCCCGCCTCCACCACAATTCTCGCACCTGCCGGCCATCAATCTCGCCGCATCTGAGATTTTTGTCGTGGAAGAGTATAAATCTCCTTTCCGCAACCCCAATGTAGAGCATCTATTCCCTACACCGCCTGCCGAAGCGGTTAAATTATGGGTAAAAGAACGCCTGAATGCCGCGGGTGATTTCCGCACATTGGAAGTGGTCATCCATGATGCGAGCGTTATCGAAACCGCACTTCCCAAAACCCAGGGCTTTAAAGGGCTGTTCACGGTTGATCAATCCGAGAGATATGATGCCACCCTTAATGTGACTTTGAAGCTCTTTGGCGGACAGCGAGGCTTCTCGGACGCGGAAACCCATATTAAGGTAAGCCAGAGCCGTACTGTCTCCGAAGACGCCACCTTAGCGGAGCGTGAAGCGATCTTTGCTGAAATGACGGAAGCACTCATGCAGAGCTTTAATGCGGAAGCAGAGGCGAATCTGCGTCAGTATTTCTCACAATTCCTTCTCTATTAACCCCTGACGAGCATTAGCCCGTGTTACAGCTATACCTTCCCATCGCAGAAATGTCTGTCAACATCCTGACACTCATTGCGCTGGGCGGTCTGGTGGGGGTGCTATCGGGCATGTTTGGTGTAGGTGGCGGCTTCCTTACCACGCCTTTTTTCATTTTTATTGGCGTGCCCCCCACCGTGGCGGTGGCGACATCTGCCAACCAGATTGTGGCCTCGTCCTTTAGCGGGTTTCTGGCACATTGGCGCAGGCGTAATGTTGATATCAAAATGGGCAATCTGCTGCTGGTTGGCGGCCTTGTCGGCTCGACACTTGGCGTATGGCTGTTTAAATGGCTGGAAGCGCTTGGTCAAATCGACCTTGTGATTTCATTGTCTTACGTGGTGTTCTTGAGCGCTATCGGCATTTTGATGGCCATTGAAAGCGGCCGCGCCATCGTCAAACGCAAAAACCCCACCAACAACAGCCATAAACGCCATAATGCAATGCAGCGCCTGCCATGGCGCACACGCTTCCGCCGCTCCGGTCTCTATATCAGCATATGGCTTCCATTGGGCATCGGCTTCGGTGTGGGTGTTATGGTTTCGATAATGGGTATCGGTGGTGGTTTCTTCATCATCCCCGCCATGATCTACATTATCGGCATGCCAACTTCGGTGGTGGTTGGCACCTCACTTTATCAAACCATGTTTATCACCGCAAACGTAACCCTGCTGCACGCAATCACCACCCAAACGGTTGATATTCTGCTGGCAACCATTGTGCTGACCGCCTCGGTGATTGGCGCACAAATCGGCAGCCGCTGGGGCACCAAAGTAGCACCAGAAAAGCTGCGTGCCATGCTCGCGCTTATCGTGCTTTCAGTTGCACTCAAGCTGGGCTATGGATTGCTAATTACGCCAGACGATCTCTACACCCTCGAAGCATTGGGGGCTGAATGATGCGGTTAATATTTGTAATATTGCTTGCGTTGTTTACCAGTCATTCTGCACTGGCCAAACCGATTGTGGCTGACCTTTCCAGCCATGTGATTGAAATTCATTCCGGCTTTTCCGGCACTGAGCTTTTGTTATTTGGCGCACGTAACGACCCCGGCGATATTCTGGTGGTAGTACGCGGGCCGGAGCGTGATTTTATTGTACGTCGCAAGCAGCAAGTACTTGGCTTATGGGTAAACCGCGAACAGGAACGCTTTGAGAGCCTGCCGTATTTCTATGCCGTCTCCAGCTCCCGGCCTGTCGATATGATTAAAGGCTTAAACAATTTCTCCAGCCTCGAGATCAACCCGAATGATATTATCCATGAAACAGGCAGCTTTGGCCCGCGCGACCATTTTGCAAGTGCCTTGCTACGCCAGCTATGGAGTTCTGGCCTCTATCAGCAAGAACCGAATACGGTAGAGTTTTTTGGTGAAACCCTGTTCAAAACCACCATTGAATTTCCGGACGATATGCCGCGTGGCATTTACACGGCTGAAGTATACCTGATTAGTGATGGCCAACTGGTGGGCGTGCAATCCACCCCCATCCACGTGTATAAAACTGGCTTTGACGCGTTTGTGTATGACAGTGCGCACAATAACTCTGTTTTTTATGGCTTGGCAGCCATCATCATCGCCACCAGCTTTGGCATGGGCGCCAGCCAATTGTTTAGACGTTCTTAGGAGAGTGACATGAGTTTACTGCCCCCACCTTTTGCCGATGTATCGCACCCTGAAGGCGTGCGGCCATCCAAATACCTCGTGTGTGTTGACGAAAGCGAAGTCTCACGCATCTCGGTAAAATTCGCGTGTAATAAGGCTCGCAAGCGCGGGGCCTATGTCGCGCTGTTGCATGTGATTCCTCCAGCCGATGTCCAGACCATGCCGGGCGTAGCCGATAAAATGCGCGAAGACCGCCGCAAGGAAGCCGAGAAATTGCTTAACGCACTCGCCAAAGATGCGTTTGATGATACATCGATGCAGGTGTCCATTATTATCCGCGACGGCGATCCTGGCGAAGAGATTATTGCACAGGCAAATGAAGACAAAGACATTAACATGATTGTATTCGGCATGGCGCCTGACCACCCCAACCGCGGCAATATGCTGAGCTGGCTGGTGACAAAACTGGGAGATGATTTGCAAATCCCAATGATGGTAGTGCCCGGCAATCTCAGCGCCGAACAGATTGAAACGATCAGCTAGCCCTTACGCTCAGAATCCTCGCCAACGCTCTCTACCGGTGCTTCTGCATTGGATGTTTGTGCGTGTTCCTGCGCCTGTTCCTGCGCCTGTTCTTGTGCACCAGCTGCCTGTGCGGCACGCTTTTGCATGCGCCTGTTATGACGCTCTTCCAGCCATTCTTTGAGCGTTTTACGGGTGTGAATTACGACGGTGCCCGCCAAACGGTCGTGCCATGACTGTTTGCGCTTACTCCAGCCTATCGCCATGAACCCCAGCAAAAACGGTGGCAGCGACACGAAGAACCCCAAGAAGCGAATGATATATTGCTTGGTAGAAGGCTCTTCCAATGTCTCAGCATCCACAACTTTCAGGCCTAAGAGCCATTTACCGGGTGTAGTGTTGAACTGCCACCACATGCCCACAAAACACAGGCCGATAATCAGCAGCTGCAACGCCATATTCACCAAGAACGCGTCTAAACTGCCAGACTCCGCCAGACTCTGACTCAAGCCCGACACATCGCCGGCCCCCTGATGCTGCATTACCACCATTGCCATGCGTGGCGCGTCCATCACCTCATGCACCCAACGCTCCAGATCCACAAACACCCCAAGCAGCAACATAAACAACAATAACGTGTCCAGTGAGCTGGCGAACAATCGGTCACGAAACGCAGCGTAGCGTGGCCCTTCACTTGGATATTCGCGGCTGTGTGGTATGGCTAGAAATGCCCGCCAATTCATAAATCTGTCCCTAGCACATGCGTTAGATCGGGCATAGATTGCCACGGCTTTTCGTGATTGTCGAGATATGGCGTGACGGATAACGGCACTTTTTGCGGCATATGGCGAGCGATAGCGCGTAACGTATCATGAATGGGAACATGGCTTTGACCTGATTGATTTACAATCACAGCCTGCAAGCGCACATTGTGCAACGCCAGTATTTCCAGTGCGGTTAGGGTATGACTAATGGCGCCAAGGTAATCGCCCGTTACACATAACACGGGCACATCCATCGCTTTCATCCAATCAAGCATAGTTGTATCATCTGATAAAGGAGCCATGACGCCACCCGCGCCCTCGAAAAAGCTTATACCCTGCTGATTGCGACGATCATTGCACCACTGAATAACGCGATCGGCGTCCAAAACCTGCCCTTGAGCGGCAGCAGCCATGTTGGGCGCAAGCGGGGCTGCATAGCGCCAAGGGCTCATATCTGAGACCGCCTCATCGCTTATCTCCTGCCCCAATGCCTGCAGATAAATGGCCGCATCGCTGTGCTCTCGCGTCTGTTCGTCGAAGCCGCTGATAACGGGTTTATAGGCACGCACACTCTGGCCTTGCGCACGCAATTGGTGGCAAAGGGCGGCGCCAATCACCGTTTTGCCAATGTCTGTTCCAACTCCTGTTACAAAGAAGTCTGCCACTAGTTGGAGAACACCATATAATAGACTTCCCAGCTTGCCGGTAATCCGTCTTGCGTCATGAATTTGGCCTCATAGGCCTGTTCCATATTTGCAAAACGCCGAAGCCCCATCAGGCCACGCTGGCGCTGCGCATGTTTGTTCGCTGCGCCAAGGCCTTTTAGTTGCCGCATCAGGGCTTTAAGATTCGGATATTGTACCGTGGACAGGCTAGCCTTTGACAATTGGCAAATAAGCCCCGCATGCCGCGCCATCGCGAGCAAATTTTCGGCAGGTTCAAAATCAATCACGTGAGGCGCATCGTCTACCCCTGCAAAGGCTTCACGCATTTCGCACAAGGTATTAGGACCATAAGTGGAAATCAGCACCCTGCCATCGGGCTTAAGCACGCGCGCAAACTCACGCAAGGCACGTTGCGGGTCTGGCACCCATTGCAAACAGAGCGATGAAAAAACAGCATCGAATTGTCTATCCGCACAAGGAATCGCCATCGCTGAGCCATTAAGCACCAGCGGGTTAACCTTGTAGGCCTCAGCACACATATTAAACGCAATATCCAATTGGCTGATATTCCAGTCTAATTCCTGCGCCTGCGCATATTGCGAAAGATAGCCCGTGCCCGCACCGACATCCAACACCTGAGCGTTAGCATCACATAATGCACCTAATAAACTGGCTGCATATTTCGTGGTGTCCTTTTGCATGTGCGCGTGTTCGTCGTAATCCGAGGCGGAGCGCTCAAAATCCCGCTTAACTTCTGCTACATCTAACTGCATGATCAGCCTGCCTTTTGCTTGTGCCACTTTTCCAGTGTTTGGAGCATACGCGAAGGAGCGTGCAAATGCGGCGCATGGCTGCAACCCGACCACATATCCACCTTGGCATGTGGCAACATTGCGGCCCACCTATCCGCTTGCTCTGGTGCTACAATAGCATCATTTTCGCCCTGCACCAACAATGTTGGCGGCATATGTTGCAAATTGCATTCATCCATACTATGCCGCGCCAGATTATCCAGCCACGGCATCCATACATCAACTTCTTCCACGTGACTGTGATAGCCAAGCTGGGCAATAATTTTACGTTGATGCGCGTCATCCTTGGTAATAAGGCCGTGAAAACGTTTCATAGTGCGCTGAGGGTTGCTCACATAGTTTTCGCGAAACATATGGAAGGTTTGTGGTCCCATGCCCACCAACACATCTCCATCTGACACAAACTGGTAAGGTGCGGCCAGTAATGCCAGCCATTTCACCTGCAATGCTCCCTGACTTACCGCGCGTGCCGCCAGCTGGCCACCGAATGACCAACCGACAATACCATCAATCTCGCCCAGACTATGCAGGTAACGCCACAGCATGTCCGTGCTGGTGAAATGCGCATAGTCGACCGCTACCGCATTCGGCATAGCAAGCGCCAACGCATCTGCAGGCTGCGCCCACCCGCTTAGACTGATTATTTTTCCCATGGCAACGCCTCCATTGCAGCGAAGAGTGTATTCATATCCGCTTCACTATGTAGTGCCGTGAACGTAAAGCGCAATCGCGCCTGGCCTTTTGGCACGGTTGGTGGGCGTATGGCACTCACCCACACCCCCTGCTCTTTCAGCTTTTGACTGGCGTCCAGCGCCTTCTTCTCACCACCCGAAATGAACGGCTGTATAAAAGACTGGTTTTTATTTAGGCTATATTTTTCAGAAAACTGAGACATATATTTTAACGGACGTTCAGAAAAATTATTTGCAGCAATTTTTTCTATCGCCACCAGTGATGCTGCCAAAGTTGCAGGCGGTAAAGCGGTTGAAAAAATAAGGCTGCGCGCACGGCTATGCAGCCACTCAATCACCGCACGGGACGCACAGACATAGCCGCCATAACTCCCTACCGCTTTTGAGAGCGTGCCGACCTGTATATCAGCAAGCTGTGCATTAATATGCGGCAGGCCAATGCCATGCGCATCATCTACCAGCAACCAGCTATCATGCGCATTTGCCAATGCGCGTAAATGCTCCATAGGTGCGATGTCACCATCCATACTAAACACGGTCTCGGTGATAATCAGCGCATTCGCATAATCAGTTCTATGTTTCGCCAGCAATTGCGCCAGATGCTCCATGTCGTTATGGGCAAAACGTATCAGCTTCGCGCCCGACAATTGCGCCGCATCCAGCATGCAGGCATGCGACAGCTTATCGGCAAATATCACATCTCCCTTCGCTGCGAGCGACGTGATGGCGCCCATATTTGCCAGATACCCACTGCCAAACACACACGCAGCCTCTGTGCGCTTGTAGCCAGCCAGCGCTTGCTCCAGCTTGCCATACAGAGCATGATTGCCCGTCACCAACCGTGACGCACCCGCTCCTGCACCGTAACGCTCGAGCGCATCGCTAGCCGCCCGCTTCACATCCGGATCCTGACTCAGGCCAAAATAGTCGTTGCTGCTGAAATTAATGTAACGTTT
This sequence comes from Rickettsiales bacterium, assembly GCA_002725445.1. Classification (GTDB taxonomy): domain Bacteria; phylum Pseudomonadota; class Alphaproteobacteria; order Rickettsiales; family UBA3002. Next base: position 1,955 of record PBPD01000043.1, on the reverse strand, counting down.
TCCATCCACCCAAATATACGCACCATCTACGGCCTCTACTGCGGCCAAATCACGCTTCAGCGCTTGATTCTCCAGCATTTTCAACTGCTCACGTAAGGATGCGTCTAATGGTGGCATTTTTGGTTTCCATTGCTATGATGCAGGCCAAATGCATAACGGAGAAACTATGACAGCACAAGCTACTCCAGAGATTCGTCACGATTGGACCTTAGACGAGGTAAACGCCCTGTTTGCCCTGCCGTTCAACGATTTGTTGTTTCAGGCGCATGCAATTCATCGCAGCAGCTTCGATCCGAACGCCGTGCAGGTGAGCACCTTGCTCAGCATCAAAACCGGCGGCTGCCCGGAAGATTGTAAATATTGCCCGCAATCGGCGCATTTTGATACGCCGGTTAAAGCGGAAAAGCTGATGCAGGCTGACAGCATCGTCGAGAACGCGAAAAAAGCCAAAGAATCAGGCGCAACACGCTTTTGCATGGGGGCCGCATGGCGCAGCCCTAAACCACGCGACATGGCAAAACTCACCGACACCATTAAGCAAGTGAAAGCACTGGGGCTTGAAACCTGCGCCACCCTTGGCATGCTGGATGCTGATCAGGCAAAAGAGCTGAAGGATGCCGGATTGGATTATTACAACCATAATCTCGACAGCTCAGAGCGTTTTTATAAAGAGATCATCACCACCCGTACCTTTGAAGAGCGTCTGGATACGCTGGCTAATGTGCGCGATGCAGGCATGAAAACCTGTTGCGGTGGCATTGTAGGTATGGGCGAAACCGCACAAGACCGTGCAGAACTGCTGATCACCCTTGCTAACCTGCCGGCACATCCGGAAAGCGTGCCTATCAACATGCTGGTGCAGGTGGATGGCACACCGCTAAAAGGCCGTGAGGCATTCGATCCGTTCGACTTCATTCGCATGATTGCCGTCGCACGCATTATGATGCCCAAGTCGCATGTGCGCTTGTCGGCTGGCCGTGAGGAAATGAACGAGCAAACGCAGGCGCTTTGCTTCTTTGCAGGGGCTAACTCGATTTTCTACGGCGAGAAATTGCTGACCACGCCGAACCCACGCGAGAATGCCGATATGGAACTGTTTGAGCGTTTGGGAATTCACGCAGAAGAGCATGTAGAACACAAGGAGGCAGCGTCCGCTGCCTAGTGTGATGAGCACCCCCTCCTGGTTCTCAGATGGCTGGCCACATGTGTGGTTGCCCTATACCCAAATGCAGACGGCCGCGCCTCCTGTGCCGGTTAGCCATGCGGAAGGCTGCTATATATATGGCGAGGATGGCTCTCGCCTGATCGATGGTATCTCCAGCTGGTGGAGCGTGTCGCACGGCCACCAACATCCGCATATGGTGCAGGCCATGAAAGCACAGCTCGATAAAATGAGCCATGTGATGTTTGCTGGTCTTGCACACGAACCTGCCTACAGGCTAGCCGCACGTCTCAGCGCCTTTGCGCCTGATGGGCTAGAGCGCGTATTCTTCTCCGATTCCGGCTCCACCTCGGTGGAAGTAACGCTCAAAATGGCGCTGCAATACTGGAAAAACACAGGCAAGCCACGCAAGAACAAGTTTATCTGCCTTGAAAACGGCTATCACGGCGACACGTTCGGCGCGATGGCTGTCAGCGGACGCGGCGGCATGCATAAAGCCTTCGACAGCCTGCTCACCAAACATTACGTGCTCGAGATTCCTACCGATGAATATAGCTTCGCCGAGTTTGAGGATACGGTAGCGGCGATTTCGCACTCCGTAGCTGCATTGATTGTGGAACCGTTGGTGCAAGGCGCAGGCGGCATGAAATTTTACAGCGCCGATATATTGTCAGAAATGCGCCGCGTCTGCCGCGAACACGACATTTTGCTGATCGCGGATGAAATCATGACCGGGTTTCACCGCATTGGCAGCCGCTTTGCGTGCGACGAGGCGGGGATCACGCCTGACATT
>PBPD01000042.1 GCA_002725445.1 Rickettsiales bacterium | reverse complement strand
TCACACCTTTAGGGAGGCTGCTTGACACTTCCTCCAGCTTCTTCGCAACACGCTGCGACACATCGCGGCTGTTTTCCCCCATCAGCATCATGGCGGTGCCAAGGACAATTTCTTCACCATTTTCGGTGGCAGCGCCGCTTCTGAGAGGTGCGCCCAGCGCAACATCAGCGATATCGCGGATACGGATGGTCAGTTCGTCACGCTTGGCCACGATGATGTGGCGGATATCGTCAATATCTTTCACCTGTCCCGGCACACGGATCAGGTATTGCTCCCCGTTCTTCTCAATATAGCCTGCGCCGACATTATTATTGTTTGTTTCCAGCGCCTCGATGACATCGGCAATCGTAATATCATAGGAGAGCATTTTCTGCGGATAAGGTTTGACGTGGAATTGCTTCTCATAGCCGCCGATCGTATTGACCTCGACCACGCCTTTTAAGTTTCTGAGCTGTGGGACGATCACCCATTCCTGCAGGGTGAGCAAGTCCATCGGTGTGTATGCGCTGCCATCTTCTTTGACCGCGCCTTCTTCGGCTTCAACGGTATAGAAGTAAATTTCTCCCAGGCCAGTACTGATCGGCCCCATAATTGGCTCTAAGCCTTGTGGAAGCACGCTTTTGATTTGTGAGAGCCGTTCGCCCAGCAGCTGGCGGGCAAAATAAATATCGGTACCATCTTCAAACACTACGGTGATTTGTGACAGGCCGTAGCGCGATATGGAGCGCGTATAATCCAGCTTTGGAATACCGGATAATGTGGTTTCAATCGGGAACGTAACGCGCTGTTCTACCTCCAGCGGGGAGTAGCCAGGCGCTTCGGTGTTAATCTGCACCTGCACATTGGTGATATCGGGAACCGCATCGATCGGCAGTTTGTTAAAATTATAAATACCAAGCGCCATCATGCCCAATACGGCAAACACGACAACCCAGCGGTGGCTAATGGAAAAATGAATAAGTTTCTCTAACATCTCGGCAACTCCTAGTGGCTATGTTCTGCGGAGCCTTTGAGGATGTCCGCCTTAATGGTAAAACTGCTGCGGCTGACAACTTCGTCGCCGACTTTGAGGCCTGAGAGGACTTCGATATATTCTCCATCACTTATCCCCAGCGTAACTTCACGCGGCTCGTAAGTTTTCTCTCCCTCTTTGACAAACACGACTGTTTTATCTTCCAGGCGCTGCACGGCTTCCTCGGCAACCGCCAGCTTTGCCGGTCGCTCACTTACAGCGACATGGCCTTCCACGGTCATGCCGGGGCGCCATTTGCCTTCACTGTTTGGCACCGGCACAATGGCAATCACCGTCTGGCTCAATGCATCGGCGGTGGGCAGCATCATGGAAATATTCCCCTGCGATTCCTTGCCGTTTTCCAGTGTATGCACCTTAACCTTCTGGCCTTCTTTTATGTTGGGAAGGTCACGCGGAAAGACGTGAAACTCTGCCCAAACCTCTGACAGATCTGCGACCACAAATAACGGATCATCACCGGCCACATCACCGATATTGGTATTGCGCTCCAGCACCACTCCATCACGGGGGGCGAACACGCTGTAGGTTTTCAGGCTTTCGTTGCTTTCAATGCTGGCAAGAGGCTGGCCTTTGCTCACCTGCTGCCCCCAGCGTACCTGGACATCTTTTACCACGCCGGGAAAGCGTGCGCGTACCGCGTAAGTGCGATCGCGGTTTAAGACGACGCGCCCGGTTAAGACGGTGGTTTGATGGATGGTTCTCGGCCCGGCTTTTTCGGTTACCACTCCAGCACGCGCTGCGGCATCCGGTTTGATCGTGGCTTTACCTTCTTCATGACCGTGGCCTTCTTCTCCATCTTCATGGCCACCTTCTTCGTGACCATGCGGCGAGGCATCATCGTGATCATCGCCATGCTCTTCGTGGCCGTGAGAATCATCGTGCTTATCACCGTCATCATGATCGTGGCCTTTTTCCTGATCATGTCCGTGATCGTCATGGTCATTATGCTCATGCCCTTCGGCAGCATATGCCGGTGGCATCCACCCCATCTGCAGGGTCATGCCACCTGCAGCAAGCATGAGGGTGATTATCAAGGGTTTTAATCGTTTCATTTTTGATCTCCTGTTGGGTTCGTTAGGCGCTCTACATTGGCGCGGGCGGAATGGTAGCGCTTGAGGGAATCGTGATACTGCGCCCGTGCTTCAAACAACGTGCGCTGGGCATCCAACACCTCCAGATAAGGGAACTTGCCTTTTTCATAGCCGCTACGGGCCAGACGGAATGCCTTCTCCGCTGCAGGTAGCAAGGTGGTCTGCATCCGCTCTGCTTCGCTGTAAGCGGTATTCCAATGCTGCCAGTTCTCGGTAAGCTGCTGCTCCAGCATCAACTCAGCCTGTCGCCCATCGTTTTCCGCCTGTGACACTTCGGCGCGTGCCTTGGCAACATTACCGCTGTTCTGATTGAACACAGGAATGGGAAGCGACACACCGAACATAAAGGCCTGATCTCCGCTATCACGGAAATCACGCACGCCAAGGCTGAAATTGGGATCGGGAATCACCTGCGCTTGCTCCAGCTCCAGCAGCGATTCCTTCTCTGCTGTGACATAGGCAAGACGCTGAAGGTCAGGAATACGATCCAGCTTTTCACGGTAAGTGTGAAAGGCTTCCGGTGCCTGCAGCTCGAAGAAGTGGGAATGGTCGAGCGATACATCAAATGTCGATGATCCCCACAAACGAGCAAGTCTTTCTTTAGCTACCTTAAGCTGACGTTCTTCCTGCTGGCGGGCAATGACGCTGGTGGCGTGTGCCACCTCTGCCTTGCTGCGCTGGATTTCCGGCTCGGCTGCGGCATCCACACGTTCGGAAACGGTAGCCAGGACACCCTTGGCCAGTTCTTCCTGATCGATGGCGAGCTTCAGCGCTTCGGCTTCAGCCAGAACATCTGAATAGGCAATATGGATATCCCGCTCCAGATTCATCCGCTCGGCCAGTAATTCCGTGGTGGCGGCTTCCCGCGCTGCCGTGGCCGCACCTTTTCGGGCAGAGCGTTTGCCGCCAATTTCCACCTTCTGATTCAGGCCGTAGGTGTATTCTGCTGAATCTGTGCCGCTATATGCCCCACCACCGGCGATATTTTCGGCCTCAAAACCGATTTCCGGGTTGGGCCAGTATCCGGCCTGTTCTTCAGCACCTTTCGCTGCTTCCAATCCGGCGCTTACCGACTTCAATCGCGGAGAGGCCTCGATCGCTTTCTTGACCGCATCATCCAGCGTGATCAGTGGGCCGTTCTTATAGATCGAATCCGCATAGTTGTGGGCTTCCGAACCGTGCGGCTCCCGTGCATGGGAGGGTGTGACCTGCGATAACGCCATCACACCTGCCAACAGCACGGTTTTTAATTTACCGTGCTTCTGCATCGCTTGCCTCACTCTGGTTGGATTGTTCGTTGAGTTCCGCCCGGACTTTTTGCTTACACTCAAGGCGTTTTTTAACCGAGTGGTAGCGAGCTTTCGGGCAGCGTACCTGCTCAATGGAAGCATATTGCTTCATGGGCTTTGCGCCGTTCTCAGCGGTGGAATTGGTGGTGGCCGCACACGCTGAAAGGCTCAGGGCGGCAGCAAATAACATAATAATCTTCATGGTTTTTCTCCAAAGTTAGTTCGTCAAATTGAAATGGGGATAGACGCGCAAAAGCACGCCAAAGGCGCACTTCACCCGTCACGCAGGATGAACCCGCGTTACAAACTAAGCTTTGGGAGGTTTGGAAGGAGGATAGTGAAGCTGGGATAGGTACGTTGCACCTCCGTCCCAGCGGCGCTGCGTTTTCGACATATCCGTCATATGATCGGTTTTGGTATGTGCGAGAGACGCATGCGTATGGTGGTGATGCCCGCAGGTGGCGCAGCAATCGCAAACGGTTTTTTGCGTATCTCCACCCTGATCACCGGAATCGTCCACCGATTTTACGACCTGAACACCATCGCATACGCCGATTGCGGAGCATTCAGCATGGGCGATGCTGGCGATATTCATCACCAAAAGTGCCATGACCATAATAAGGGTAGAGAATTTTTTCATGACCATTAGCATAAACGATAGTGGTTAAAGAGCAATAAATTATTTCTTTTCCGGTATTTTATGCTAGAATCACTTTTCATTACTGGTGCGTAAACAACGCTCAGAATTCCTCCATCATATCGCAACCTACGCTAGATACTTAAACCTATAAATAAACTTATAGGTTGTGGCAGCTATTTTCATTATTCCTTTTGTTATAACACCCTATAACTATTTTCATGGGAGTGTTTGCACTTGAATTACCAAGCGATTGTGAAATGAAAATAAGTTTTATCAGGGGGATATTATGGCAATCCCAGAAAAAAGATATAGCAGGCTGGAGGCACTTTTAGGTAAGTGGAACCTTACAAGGGATGACGTTTTCTATGCGGTGGAAAACGGGCTTTTGCAATGTTGTGCATGGCTCCAGCCACGTTACATGGAATGTGTTTGCAAGGGGGATGGCTGCTTTTATGCCAAACCGCATCAGCAGTATCAGGGGCTGGTTCGGGTGCGTCCGGAAGATTGTCAGGCTATCTTTCAGGATCATGAGGTGCTGGCCTTTAGCTTTATCCCAATGGATGCACCGGAGGAAATACTTCGCATCACCCATGAACCACCCCAGCCTTATATTTGCCTGCGGCTTCCCCACCTTCTGGTGATGCGGGAAGAACAGCAACGATTCGAGCAGGCCTACAATATCCGCTTCCGTAAAAAGCATCGCGGCCACTCACATCATCGAAAACACAAACCGCCGCAACCTGGATTAAAAACTTACAACGACTACAAAGAAGTCATTTTGCGTGGGCGCACTTACCATTTAGGAGAGGTGCAGGCCGGTATGCGGCGGTGATGGCTGAGGTGCTTCCAGACGATAACCAAGGAGGACTTCACCATGAATCAAAATAAAAAATGGACAGTCACCGATGTGGCAGATCGGTTTGAGGAAGCGGCTTATACCCTGAAACGCATGCCGCCGGTCAAGGTACAGGGGGATTTCAACGCCTGGCCGGAAGTAGTCCGCACCGTGATGGAACAGCTGCAAGCCGACCGGCTGCCGATGCGTATGGGGCCGCCACCTGCTGATGCCATCAGCCGTATGGAAGAAACCATCGAGTGGATTTTTTATCTCGATGATGAAGATGAACGCAGGCTGATATGGCTTCGCGCCGAGCGGGTCTACAAGACGTATTATTCCGGTATCAAGTGGGTGGATGCGCTGAATGGTACGGTGCGACCTGTTCTCGCTTACTGTTTTTTCCTTCTCTACTTCACGATCAAGTGCATGCAGTTCGCTATGGTTGACCTAGGCAATGCGGTCGAGAAAATTACCATCAACGGTCAGATTCCTGGCCCAACTTTAACCTGGCACGATGGCGAAGATGTCACCGTTACCGTCACCAATCATATGGATGAAGATACGTCTATCCATTGGCATGGTATATTATTGCCAGGAGAAATGGATGGCGTTCCAGGATTAAATGGCTTTCCAGGCATCAAGCCAGGTGAAACCTTTACCTATCACTTCAAAATTCGTCAGACAGGCACATACTGGTATCATGCACATTCTAATGTGCAGGAACAGGAAGGTGTCTATGGTTCGTTAGTGGTGAAGCCCAAAGGCAATGACCACATCAAGGCAGATCGGGATTACGTGGTTCTGCTCTCTGATTTCAAAGAAGAGGATGGCAACCAGATTTTAGGCAATCTCAAAATGTCTTCCGAGTATTACCAGTTTGACCGGCGCACTCTGGGAGATTTTTTCGATGATGTTAGCGAATACGGTTTCTCGGCTGCCTGGAAAAATGCCAAAGACTGGGGAGAGATGCGAATGCTGCCTACCGATCTTTCGGATGTGACTGGCTATACCTTCCTGATGAACGGTAAATCACCGGATCAGAATTGGACGGGACTATTTAAGGCGGGAGAAAAAGTGCGGCTGCGCTTTATCAATGCCTCGGCCATGTCGATCTACGATGTGCGAATACCTGGGCTTAAGATGACCGTGGTGGAAGCAGATGGGCAGCCTGTTGAGCCAGTCAGCATCGATGAATTCCGTTTCGGCGTAGCAGAAACATACGATGTGATTGTCGAGCCGAAGGAAGACAAAGCCTATACCATTGCTGCTGAGTCTATAGATCGTACCGGCTTTGCACTTGGTACACTGGCTCCGCGTGAAGGCATTAAAGGTGAAGTTCCCAAACATCGACCCCGTGCTCTGCTGACGATGGCTGATATGGGCATGGCGCACGACATGGATCATAGTAAAATGGATCATAGTTCGACGACTCCTGGAGAAATGGAGCTAATGCGAAAAAACATGCAAAGCGGCTGGGCCAAGAGTGGTGCGGCACCAGGGAGCAAAGCACTTGAGTATAAAGATCTGCGCTTCTACGGCACACAGAAGGATACGCGCCCACCTGAACGCACGATCGAAATGTTCTTTGGTGGTAATATGGAGCGTTATATCTGGACAATTAACGGAAAGAAATATGAGGATGCCGAGCCGGTACGTCTGAAATATGGGGAACGTGTCCGCATCAAATATATCAACGAAACGATGATGGCGCATCCGATCCACCTGCACGGCATGTTTACGCAGTTGGAAAACGGACAGTCTGCAGAGAAGATGCCAAACAAGCACACGGTAAAGTCGTAACTGCTTATATCTTCAGCTACAGCGTTGACCTTCATCACGCCGTTGGCTTCCATATCAGTTTTTACCACTCGCATCTCATGCCCAACGCCATTCACCGTCACGGTGATGACATCGGTTGGCTCAATCCGGACATAGCGCGGCGGCAGCTTCAGTTGAAAGCTGGTGCGTTCCTTCCATGTGCCATACAAGGTGACATCGGCGATCTTTTTTGCCAGCGTTGCACCCATCACAATCGGCAGATTCATGGTAACCTGATCAACGGCTCTCACTGTCTGACGCTGCGAGGTTTGCGTCACCGGATCGTAATTAAAAGGCCGATCCAGATAGGTCACATTCACCCGCTGCGGCAGTTCCAGCTCCTGCGCGTAATTGATCTCCAGAATGTCCTGCACGCCTTTCTTATTGCTGGGCAGCAGATCATCCTCCAGCACGGCTTTGACCGATTCATTGCCACGCGGCACACACTTCAGAATGCCATCGCTTTCCACCACATCAAAGAAATAGCCAGTGGTGAGGTATTCCAGCGCATTGCGTACCGTGATCGGACGGTCGATGATAAACCCTTCCACCGTATCGGTCAGCCGTGACACATCGTAATCACTGCCAGAAAGCCCAGCCATCTGCAGAATCTCTGCCACGATTGCGCCCAGCGTGGAATTTCCCAGCTTGCCTTGTACCCAATGGCCAGTAGCCCACAGAATGGAATCCTGCCACACGCCTTCCAGATCTGGCCAGAAGGAAAATGGCCGCGCATCCCACGTCCACACGAAACGGCGTGGTACCAGATCACTCTTGCCGGACTCCTGATTGCGTGCTTCCAGATAATCCAGCGTGGCATTGAGTGCCTCGCGCTGCGCCTGAAAGTCGATACGGCCTTTAGACCCACGCGGATAAAAACTCTCCGAGCTGGTGGGATCATAAAACACGTTCGGCTGATTGGCGCAGCCATCAACGGATGGAAAACCGAATTCGGTGAACCAGACCGGCTTCATCTTCGCTGTCCAGCTGGTACCACTCATATCCGGATTGGTATGCGTGCTGTTCCACCAATGCTCCAGATTCTTCCAGGCATAGGTGGGATCGCCGCCATAGCTGGTTTGTCCGGTACGAGCGACCGAATCAGTGTAGTAATAGTCCCAGCCTTCGCCTTTTTCCCAATACTCCTGAATCAGCTCTTCCGTAATCTGAATTTGCGGCAGATCTTCGGTGATAGGAAAATAGCTGTCGATTCCCACAAAATCGATGTTGGCGCTGGCCCACAGAGGATCGAGGTTGAACCAGCCACCAGTGCTGTGATATTCACTCCAGTCAGCAGCGTAGGTAATATCCGTGCTGCCGCCCATGATGCCTTTGACAGTCGCCGCCAGCGAAACCAACTGATTCACTGCCGGATAATTGCCAGGCGTAGTGCCGCGCACACTGTCTTTCATGGTTTGACCATAATCGACATTGTAGGGTGGATCGGTGAATACCATGTCGGCCAGCTCGTCGCCCATCAACGCCTTCATGGTTTTGGCCTTGGTGCTGTCACCGCAAATCAGCTTGTGATCGCCCAGCAGCCAGATATCACCTTCCTTAGAAACAGGCACTTCCGGTGCTTCCGGAATGGCATCATCTTCGGTTAACCCGCAATGATAACCATTTCCTCAGCCAACCAAGCGTTATGGCTTGAACACCATAAGGTAAAACACGACTATGATCGCCGGGAAGGCGAGTGAACCGAGGATGGTCCACCAACGGTCATAGCGCCAGTAGCGAGGCGGCAAAGGCTGGTTGGTTTCCAACGCCTGTTTGGCCATATCGCGCATTTTGATCTGTATCCACACCACGGGCAGCCAGCAGGCACCGGCGAAGAAATAGAGGATCAGCGCCCAGAGCACCCAGCCTTCGGTTAGTGCGTAGCCGAGTGTGTGGGCGAGGGCGACGCCTGTGACCAGCTGGATGATGACGGACGGGGTGGTGAACAGCCAGTCGGCAAGCACCACATGGCGCGTGGCGAAGTAAATGGCGGTGGTGTCCTTGCTGCGACTGGCCATGAACATATGGAATGCACTGCCAATGCCCGCACCAAACAGAATCGTGGCGCTGATGATGTGAATATATTTGAGTGGCAGGTAGTCCATTATTAGTCTTTGGGGGGTGGGGCTTTGGCTTTTGCGGCGGCCTTGGCCTTGCTCTCTTTTTTGAGGGGGCGGGAGACAGGGCATACTTCCTGCATAAAGCCGTTGAGCGTATTTACCAAATTATCTTCAACCAGACTATAATGAATGTACTGGCCTTGTTTGTCGCCTTTGATCAGCCCGGCATTTTCCAGAATGCCCAAATGTTTTGATAGTGATGGTTTTGAAATATCAAAACGCTCTGACAGCTCGCCTGCCGTCATAGGACCGCCTGAGAGATAGGCCAGAATTTTGCGGCGCACACCCGATGAGAGCGCCTGAAATACTTTTTCTTTCCATTCAAACATGGTGCCAATGGACATATTTTCTCCGTGCTTACAATTTTGTAATTTAGCTTATTGACTAATTATCTAACTTGTATATAATTAGCTTATTAGCTAAATGATAGTGATATAAAGATGTAAAGTCAAGTTGGGCAGATGCGTTTTATGGCATGTAAGTTACAGCAGGAGCGAGATAGGCAAGAGCAGAATAGCCTTGCGGATAGTGCAATCAAAACCCAAATGGGAGAGGCGTGGGATGCATTGCACCCTGCAATACGCGAGCGATTTGCGCATGACCCGGCAGTAGGTGAGCATGTTTTTTATCGCGGTGCTATGGAGCGGATCGAATGC